>NZ_JBFUFF010000064.1:0-35000 GCF_056403555.1 Rhizobium sp. P2_G2 | reverse complement strand
GCTGACACCGGCGGCGGTCAGCTACCAGATCAAGGAGATCGAGGATCAGCTCGGCGTGCAGCTGTTCATCCGCTCCAGCCGTTCGATCAAGCTGACGGAAGCCGGGACGATCCTGCACGAGGCGGCGTCAGAGGCGCTCGACCAGCTCAGCCGGGCGATGACGCGCGTCCACCGGCTGTCGCGGGGCATGACACAGCTCAAAGTCTCGGTCGATCCGCAGGTGGCGACGAAATGGCTGATGGGTCGGGTAGACCAGTTCCGCAAGCTGCATCCGGCCATCGATCTGCGGTTCGATGTCGCCTATGAACTGCGTGACTTCGAAATCGACGATATCGATGTCGCCATCCGCTTCGGCGCCGGCAAATATCCCGGACTTGCGGCCAACAGGTTGTTCGAGAACGTCATCGTGCCGGTCTGCAGCCCGCGTCTTCTGGCTTCGGGCAGGCCATTGAAGGAGCCGCACGATCTGCTGCAGCACACCCTAGCGCATATCGAATGGTCCCGCCCCGGGGTGACATGGCCGAATTGGCACCAATGGATGGCCGCGGCCGGCATCGCCGATTTCGACGACAGCCGCACCATCGTCTTCGAGCGGTCGGCCGACGCGGTCCAGGCTGCATTGACGGGAGAGGCGGTGGCGTTGGCCGACTTCGCCATGGTGGCAAACGACCTCTCCGAGGGGCGCTTGATCCGACCGTTCGAGCTCAGCATCCGGGTGCCGGCAGAGTTCGCGTATTTTCTCGTCTACCCGGAAGAGACGACGAACGACCCGCGGATTGCCGCTTTTCGCGAGTGGATTCTCGGCGAGACGGCGAAGATGGCGATGTAGACTAAGGCGTTGAAAGTGTCTCCATCAATCGCATATCTCCGTGCTGCGACGCGCCTTTTGCAACATGGCGATACCACGGTGCATCTCGTCTTCATCCGCGCCGGCATAGCCCATGACCAGGCCCTTGCGCGCAGTCCCATGCCGGTACTGGATTGACAGAGGCGAAACGCCCAACCCGAGCTTGCGTGCCTCATCGGCGAGAACGCGGTCATCCATGTCATGCCGAAGAATTCCCACCATCTGGATACCGGAACTGTTGGGCACGATTTCGAGCCAGTCCGAGAGATTCTCTTCGCATAGGGTACGGAACCTTTGCCGCCGGCTGGCATAGTGTCGGCGCATGCGCCTCAGATGCCTGGCCATATGCCCCTCTTCGATGAACTCGGCCAATGCCGCCTGCAGCACCAGCGGCGCAAATTGACCGGTTATGCTGAGCGCCCGGGCAATACCGGCCGGGAAGCCGGCCGGCAGGACCATGAAGCCGAGCCGCAGAGCCGGAAACAGGATCTTGGCGAATGTGCCGACATAGATGACACGGCCGCCCTTGTCCTGAGCCTGCATGGCCGGGATCGGCTGGCCTTCGAACCGGTACTCGCCGTCGAAATCATCCTCGATGATCCAGCAATCCAGCGCATCGGCGATGTCCAGCAGTCGCAGTCGCTGCTCCATCAGCATGGTCGCGCCAAGCGGATGGTGACAGGCCGGCGTTACATAGGCGATCCGCGCAGCCTGAGGCGGATCGAGCGTCCAACCCGTCTCGGTCACACGCATCGGGTGGAGAAAGGCGCCGGCGGCCGCGAATGCGGCTTGCGCGCCATAGTAACCGGGCTCTTCCATCCACACGGTTTCGCCGGGATCCAACAGAAGCCGCGACAGCAGGTCGAGGCCGGCCTGTGCACCAGTGGTGACCACGATCTGCTCGGCGCTGCAGCGAACACCGCGCGACGCCTTGACATAATTGGCAATGGCCACCTTGAGCGCCGGCAGGCCGGCGACGTGATAGGTGCCGAACAAGGAGGCGCGGGAGAAGCGGGCATGCTTGGCGATGAGCCGGCTCCAGGTCGAGAACGGGAAAGTCTCTGGGTCGGGCATGCCGGGATGAAAAGCCAGTTGCCCGGGCACGCCATGATGGGCAGGCTGGCGGAGCATAGTCTCGCCGCGGGCCGACAACCGGCTGGATGCAGCCTGCGCGCGGTCAGGCTCCAGGCCCGACGCTATCGGCAGGTTGACGATGATGGGCGTCGCGCGGTGCCTCGCCTGGATATAGCCCTCGGCTGTCAGCTGGTCGTAGGCCGCGTTGACCGTGTTGCGCGCGATTTCGAGATCCTGTGCCAGGAGCCGGGTCGAGGGGAGCGCGGCCCCGGCAGGCAGGATGCGTTCGGTGATCAGCCGTCGCAATTCCTCGTAGAGTTGCTTCCGCAGCGTTTCTGTACTGTCGTCACGCGATAAAGCGATCGATTCCAGCGGAAAGTTTTCCACGCGAGCCCTCTTTCCAGCAACTGCCAGCCCTTCCGCGTGCGAATCTGGTTCCTCGCAAACGAGCCGATCTGGCTCTTTTGGTAGGCACAGATGCTGGTAACATTTCTTTCATGAAATGAGGGAAATTCCAATGGGCGTGAAGATCGGCATCAATCCTATTACCTGGTCGAATGACGATGTGCCCTCCCTCGGCGGCGACACGCCGCTGGAAACCTGTCTCAGTGAAACGCGGCAGGCCGGCTATGACGGAGCCGAACTCGGCGGCAAATTCCCGCGCCAAAGTGCCGAGCTTTCGGATATCCTTGGTCGTCATGATCTCGCACTCGTATCGGGCTGGTTCGACGGCCGCATTCTCGACCGCGAGGTCGACGAGGAATTCGACGCCATCCTGCCGCATCTGACCCTGCTGCGCGATCTCGGCGCTACGCGCGTCGTCTACGCCGACACGTCCCGCGGACGCCATGACGGGATTTTCCAGCCGATCTCGCAGCGCCCAAGGTTGCCGGACGATGAATGGGCCGCCTATGGCGCCAAGATCACCAAGCTCGCCGAACGCATGGCGGAGTTCGGTGTTGGCATGGCCTTTCACCATCACATGGGCACGATCGTCGAGACGGACGCCGAGATCGGCCAGTTGATGCGGCATTCGGGCGAGGCAGTCGGGCTGCTCTACGACACCGGCCATTGCGTGTTTTCCGGCGGCGATCCGAAGACCTTGCTGGCAACACATCTCGCCCGCGTCGTTCACGTTCATTGCAAAGACGCCCGCCCTGCCATGCTGGCGAAGGCGCGCGCCGAGGATATGAGCTTCATGGGCGCGGTGCTGGAAGGAATTTTCACCGTGCCCGGCGATGGCTGCATCGACTATCCCACGCTTTTGAAGATCCTTGCCGATGGCGGCTATAGCGGCTGGCTTGTGGTCGAAGCGGAGCAGGATCCGGCAAAGGCGCATCCGCTGACCTACGCGACCATGGGCTACACCTATCTGAGGCAGGCGGCGCTGGATGCCGGCTTCACACTCGACGGCAAGGGATGAACATGGACAGACCAGCGCCAGAGCGTTCCGGCCTGATCGTCAATATCGACGATCTCGGAATGTGTCATGGCGCGAATGCGGCATTCCTCGATCTCTTTGCCCGTGGCCGTTGCGATTCCGGCTCGGTCATGGTGCCCTGCCCCTGGTTCTCCGAGATCGCGGAAGCCGGTCGCCAGACGCCGGGATTGAAACTCGGCGTGCATTTCACGCTGACGGCCGAGAAGAAATACTATCGCTGGCGGCCCCTCACCTCGCCTTCGATACGCTCAGGTCTGGTGGATGGCGATGGCTATTTTCATGGCGACCCGATCGACCTGCGCTACCGCGCCGATCCGCTGGCAGTGGAAGAGGAGATGCGGGCGCAGGTGGAAACCTTTCTGGCAAAGGGATTGAAGCCGACGCATTTCGACTCGCACCAGGACGCGGCGCTGGCTCCGGAATTCCTGCCGATCTATCTCAAGCTGGGCAGGGAATATGACGTGCCRGTGCTGTTTCCGAAGTCGCTGTCCGGTCATGGTTCGATCGGAGGCATTGGCGCGCTGAATGCCGCCTCTTACGAGGACGTGGCGCGGGACCTGGCCTCCTCCTGCAATATACTGGTCGACCAGGTACTGGAAACGCCTTGGCATCTGCAGGAGAGCGCCGAAGACCATTACCGGGCAATGTTCTCCAAGGCGGCGGGAGCCGGCCTGACATTCGTGGCTCTGCACGCCAATGCGCCAGGGGAGATCGAACATATCGAGCCGGACAGCGCGATGATCCGCATACGGGAATACGAGCTGCTGAGGACACCCGGACGGATCGACTGGCTGGACGGCTTGGAGGTAGTACGTGGCACACTTTGGGAGTTCCAGCAGCGCATGAAGATCACTGAGGAGATAGGCGCCGATCCCGCGGGCGCAGACTGAATTTTCCGACAATGCGGGCAGCCTGTAGAGGGATGGAACAATGCAACGCATCAAGAGAATGAAGAAAATCCTGTTTTCCGCCGGCATTGCGGGAGYGCTGCTCCTGGCTGGATTTGCACCCGCAGCCGCCCAGATGAAGCCGGCGAAGGATGTCCATATCGTCTTCGTCACCCACGGTCAGGCCAACGACAATTACTGGTCGGTGGTCAAGAACGGCATCAAGGAAGCGGTCGACCAGTTGCATGTGAAGGTCGACTATCAGGCGCCAACGACATTCGACGTCGTCAAGATGGGGCAGATGATCGAGGCCGCGACCGCCGCCGGCGTCGATGGTCTTGTCGTCACCATCCCCGACGCCGCGGCGCTGGAAGCGCCGATCAAGGCCGCCAAGGCCGCCGGCATTCCCGTCATCGTCACCGATACGGGCCTCGAACAGGTCAAGCCATGGGGTCTCGACCTCTATATCGGCGGCGGCGCCGAATATCCGAACGGCCTCAATGCCGGCCACATGCTCGGCAAGGAAGGCGTCAAGAAGGCGATGTGCGTCAATCACGAGGTCGGCAATGTCAGCCAGGACGAGCGCTGCCGCGGCCTTGCCGATGGACTGAAGGAAACCGGCGGCACGGTCGATATCGTTGCCGTGACGCTCGACCCGACCGAGGCCACCCGCCGTGTCCAGGCCTTCATGACGGCGCATCCGGGTTCCGACGCCATGGTCCTGCTCGGCACGACGCTGGTCGGTCCGATGCTCGACATGCTCAAAGAGCAAGGGATCGACGGCAAGCTGAAGATCGGCGTGTTCGACCTCTCGCCTGAAGTGCTCGACGCGATCACCGACGGCAGGATCCTCTTCGGCCTCGACAACCAGCAGGTTCTGATGGGGTATCTGCCCGTTGCCGTGCTGACGGCGCATGCGATGTTCGGTACCATGCCGACCTCCGACATCATCACCGGTCCGGTGCTCGTCACCAAGGCGACCGCCGCGTCCGTCAAAACCCTCAGCCAGCAGGGCTACCGCTGAGCGCAAGCGGGCGGTGCGCTCTGCCGCGCCGCCCGCAGGTCGACGTGCCCTTGAGAATGCGAGGACGATTTATGAGCAATGAACGGATTGCAGCTGCGAGTGGAACCAATCCACCCACTGGCGTACGGGCGATATCTCAAACCGCATTCCTGTCCCGGGCGCTGAGGCGGCCGGAACTGGGCGCGCTCGGCGCCACCCTTTTCGTCTTCCTGTTTTTCCTGGTCACAGCGTCGGGCAGCGGGCTCTTCAGTCCGCTCGGCATCGTCAATTTCCTCACCGTGTCGGCTCAGCTCGGCATTCTGGGGGCAGCCGTGTCACTGTTGATGATCGGCGGCGAATTCGATCTTTCGCTCGGCTCGACGATCGGCTTTGCCGGCATCGTCATCGGCATCGGCGTGGTCACGCTGGGCCTGCCGATCTGGCTGTCGGTGGTGATCGCCTTCATCGTGGCCGTCATCATCGGCGCGCTCAACGGCCTGCTCGTGACCCGGACGAAGCTCCCCTCCTTCATTGTCACTCTGGCGAGCTACTTCATCTTGCGAGGGCTGAGCCTGGTCGTAACCCGCATGCTCACCGGCCGGACACAGATACCCTACATCACCAAGGATTCACATGAGACGGGACTGATCTGGATCTTTGGCGGCAAGTTCGGCACCTCGTTTCTCAACTGGCTGGCCAGCATCGGCTGGTTTCCGACCCGAGCCGATGGACTTGCCGCCGTGCAGGGCCTGCCGGTGTCAATCGCATGGTGGATATTGCTGACCATCGCCGCAAGCTGGATCCTGCTGCGTACCTCGTTCGGCAACTGGATCTTCGCTGTCGGCGGCGACGTCAATGCTGCCCGCAATGTCGGCGTGCCGGTGGAGCGGGTGAAGATCCTGCTGTTTATCGGCTCGGCGCTGGCAGCGACCCTGTTCGCCACGATCCAGGTATTGGAAGCTGGGTCGGCCGACGTGCTGCGCGGGACCCAGAAGGAGTTCGAGGCGGTGATCGCAGCCGTGATCGGCGGCAACCTCCTGACGGGTGGTTATGGCTCGGCGGTGGGCGCCATGTTCGGCGCGCTGATCTTCGGCACGGTGCAGATGGGCATTTTCTACACCGGGGTCGACAGTGACTGGTTCATGGTTTTCCTCGGACTGATGGTCCTGGTCGCCGTGCTGTTCAACAACTATATCCGCCGCAAGGCGACGGAGTCACGCTCATGATCGCTACCGCCAACCAGACAACGCCGATCGTCAGCCTCGAACAGGTGAGCAAGCGCTTCGGTTCGGTCAATGCGCTCACCGATATCAGTTTTGCCGCCCACAGGGCGCAGGTCCACTGCTTGCTGGGCGACAATGGCGCCGGCAAATCGACGCTGATCAAGATTCTCTCCGGCGTTCACCAACCTTCGGCCGGCGTGATGCGCATCGATGGAAAGGAAACGGTGCTGACCTCGCCGCGGCAGGCGCTCGACAGCGGCATCGCCACGGTGTTTCAGGATCTGGCAATGATCCCGCTGATGTCGATCACCCGCAATTTCTTCCTCGGTCGTGAGCCGCACAAAGGCAGCTTGCTGACCCACCGCTTCGATGTCCGGCGCGCGGACGCGATCGTCACCGAAGAGCTGGACCGCATGGGCATTGCCGTGCGTGATCCGCAGCAACCGGTCGGCACGCTGTCGGGTGGAGAGCGGCAATGCGTGGCGATCGCCCGCGCCGTCTATCACGGCGCCAGGGTACTGATCCTCGACGAACCGACGTCGGCGCTCGGCGTCCACCAGGCTTCGATCGTCCTGCGCTACATCGCCAGCGCCCGTGAACGCGGCATCGGCGTGATCTTCATCACCCACAACATCCACCATGCTTATCCGATTGCCGACATGTTCACCTTGCTCAACCGCGGCAAGGTCTACGGTACGTTCCGCAAGGACGAGATTTCCGAAAGCGAGGTCCTCGACCTGATGGCCGGCCGACGGGAGCTCAAGGATTTGCATGTGGAGCTGGCACGACCCGCCTCCTGAACTCATTCAAAAGGTAACCGCAATGAACAACAGACGTCGCCTGAAAATCGGCGTGGCCGGCTGCGGCCTGATCGCCCAGGTCGAGCACATTCCCAACCTGCTCGCCCTGCCCGCCATGTTCGAACTGGTCGCCATCAGCGACCCCTCGCAGACGGTTTGCGACGCGTTGTCTAAGCGCTTCGGCGTGCCGGCGGTCGCCGATGCGCAAGTCCTGTTCGGCATGGGGCTCGATGCGCTGATGGTCTGCGCGCCCGATGCATGGCATGGCGAACTGGTCGAGGCCGGGCTGAAGAACGGCCTGCATGTGTTCTGCGAAAAGCCGCTTTGCTACGGTGCTGCTGAGATCGATGCGCTCATGGAGCTGGAGCAGCAATCCGGATTGGTGGTTCAGGTCGGCTACATGAAGCGGTTCGACCCCAGTTACCAGGCCGCATGCGAATACATCAAGGACAAGGGCGGAAAGCTGCGCGCTATCAGTGTCGAGGTCAACGATCCCGATGCGGGACCATTCGTCGGCCATCATCCATTGATTGCTGGTTCTGACGTGAGCCCAGCACTGATTGCCGAAACGGGAGACCGCAAGGCGAAGCAGGTTGCCGCCGCACTGCGGCGGACACCTGGCGCGATATTGGCCAAAGGATTCGCCGGAGCGTATTGCTCGTCACTGGTGCACGACGTCAATGCCGTTCATGGTCTGCTCGATGCCATGGGCATCACGGCCGGAAAACCGCTGCAAGCGGCAATCTTCGCCGGCGGCGCTGCCGCCCAGGGCGCGGTCGAACTGCGCGATGGGATGGCCCTGTGGAATATGGTCTATCTGGAATTGCCGTCGGTCGGTTTCTACCGTGAGCGGATCAGCCTCTATTTCGACGACGAAGTGGTCGAACTGGTCTTCCCCGCACCCTATCTCAATCATTTCCCGACGCAATTGACCATCACCCGTCCGGGCGGCAAGGATATCGAAACTGTCGACGTGAGATCCGGCTTCAACGAGCCCTTCGTGCTGGAACTCGAAGCATTGTGGTCAAGCATCACGCAGGGAACGTCGAAGATCAACACCATGAGCGAGGCCCGGCGCGATCAGGCTTTGCTCGCTGCCCTCGCTTTGAAGGCCGCGCAACATCTGGATTGACAAACATAGTCCGGCGCCGTGTGAAGCATGGCACCAACACCCATCGAGACCACGCCCTGGCAGGTCCGGTCGACAAGACGCGCGCCGCGCCGCGGAGGTCACTCCTGCGGCTGCTCCCAAAAAATGATAAGATCGCTGAGGACCGGGTTTATCTTGAGCAATTGGGGATTGTCGGGGGCGATGTGATCGGCGCCATAGAGCGGCCCCAGCATGTCAAAGGTGACACCGGGCGCTGAAAAAACCGCAACCACCCTGCATCCGCCCTCCAATTTGCCCCGCGGGAATTCTGCGGATACTGCGTTGGGACCGCCATCCCTCGTTTGATCGAAGCCCGACAGATCGAGTGGGGCGCCATAGACCGCGGTGGCTTCTTTGAGCGTCATTCCCACTTTGAGGCCAAAAACAGTCCATTGACTATTCTGTTCCCTGAGGTAGAGCCCCGTCGGTTTGCTCCTGATGACATCGTCAGACCATTGGATTTCCAAACGCAGCGTCGGATCATCGGGATAAAGCTGCATTCCAGCCCACGATTCTCCATCGGTGCCGGCCACAACTGCAACCCTGGCCTGCTTGCCATGGTGCTTGAGGATCGCCAGACCGGTCTGACCGGGATTGACCGGCCATTTGCAGTTGACCTCGCCTCCCGGCGGTCTTTCCGCAGCCACAGTCATATTGCCGGCATCAGCCGCCAGAACCGCCAATGCGGCCGATGCGAAGAGGGAAAAGCGCGACTTCATGATACGATTATCTCCTGGACCACGAGAGGGACAGTTGGCTGACAGTCGGACGCTGCTTCACCAAGTCCGGACTGTCGGAGGAAATCTCTTTCCCGCTGAGCAATTGCTGGATTTTGAGATCATAGGAACCTGTAAACGTGACGTTCAGGCGGCAACCACCGTCAAGCTTCTCCAATCGCCCGCCTGAAAAGACTCCGTTGCCTTCGATATCATCGTCCGTCATTTTGAGCTTGAACTGACCGCCATTGATCGCCGCGACATCCTCAAGGCTCATTCCGATCTTCACACCGTTCACCGACCAAGCAGGGACGCTCGACGACACTTCGACGGCTGCAACGTTTTTGACGAAATCATTGTCCTCGAGTTTCACATCGAGCTGAGCCTCAGAGGAAAAAAGCGCAACTTCGATGGAGGAATTGTTGTTCTCATCGTCGAATTCGCTGAGCCTTGCCTGTTCGCCAAAGCGCTCATACAGACTTTCGCCCGTGTCTTTGCTTGAGACCGGACCGCTGCAGGTGAGTTCTCCGCCGACCTTAGGAGCATCTGCCGCATGAGCGGTACCCAGCCCAAAGGTCGCAACGATCAAAGGAAGCAGGAATATGCATAATTGCTGTTTCATGAAACGAAATCCTGTGCATGCCCGAAGAGCTGGGCGATGTCTGATGTGATATGATTGAGGCGCAACGGGCACGCTTTCAGGGGTCATCCGGGTTCGCTTGCTGCAGGCGCTGCAGGGCATCCTTAGGTCCCAGATAGCGCCCGAGCTTGCTGTCCCATTTGAAGCGAACCGATTGCTTGCGCTTGGAGACTGCAACTGGCGGCTCGCCGCAATAATCTCCCCCGCGTGTCTTCGATACCGTCACGCTCACCTCGACTGTATCCGGCATGTGCCTTCGGCGTGCGCCAAGCGTGCGGAAGGATGAAACCTGCTTGACGGTGCCGTTGTCGTCACAGCCTTGCCAGTCGAGTGTGAAATAGGAGACCACCGTTGCCAGCCGATCGTTTCGCACCAGCAACAGGGTGGTGAACAGATAGGCCTCCTGCGAATTGAAGTGCGAGGAGCGAAAGATCAGCACACTTCCGCCGCTCGACAGCGGCAATATCGGCGGTTCCTCCGGCGAGGTCCAGAGATCGAGGCCGACATCGATGGCGTCCAGAAGACGAACCTCTCCGTCAAGCGCATAAAACGCCAGCACGGTAAAGCTCTGGGCGGAGCCGCCGTCCTGGCCAAAATCGAAAACCAGCACCATCTGCCGCTTGCCGCCCGAAACAAGGTCGAGCCTTTCGACATGATCGATCTCGGCCAAGCTCATGTCCGTGTTTTCGCTGTCCGGGTCGTTCACATGCCGCACCCTGCGGATCTTGCCGCCTCTATAGACGTTTCCGTCTTGGTGCAGGTCGGCGACGAAATAGCGGGCAAGATCGAGATAGGTCGTCGGCGATCCAGACGCGACGCGATCCTCCAGAGCCACATTCGCAAACTTTGCGCCAGCGCGCGCTGCAGATGCCACATTCGCGGCGAGGAGCCCGATTGCAAACGCGAGCAGCAAATTCAGTAGGGGTTTCATTCGGCATTCCTTCGATATGACTGGTCTGCCGGCCAGGAACGGCCAGCTATCCCGTGGTCCGGGTCAGAACATGAAATGGTCCTGTGCCAGGTCCGCCATCGTGGCGTTGTCGAAGGTTAGGACATCCCCACCGCCGAAATGCATCGAAACGCCGGAAGCGGTCTGCTTGGCATGAGAGAGGACGTCGGAAAAATCGTCGAGCCCTGCTATGCCGCGCAGATCGATCACGTCCTGCAGGCCGTTGAAATCGCCGATATGGTCATGACCGCCGCCTTTCGAGAACACGAATGTGTCGTAGTCGGCGCCGCCATACAGCATATCGTCACCCTTGCCGCCGGTAAGGATATCATCGCTGTCGAGACCATAGAGGATATTGGCCCCCGCATTGCCGTTGATGACATTGCTCTCACCGTTGCCGGTCGCCGTCAGTCCGCTTTTGCCGAGCAGCGTCAGGTTTTCGAAATTGAGGTCCAACGTCCAGTTGGTCGCTGCTTTGACGGTGTCAATGCCACTGTCCATGCCCTCGACGAGCTTGGTCTGCTTGTCAGACACCAGATAGAGGTCGTCGCCGATGCCGGCGTCCACTTCCGTCGCATGGCCGCCCCGGCCGTCATAGATGTCGTTGCCGCCGCCGAGATGCACGGCGCCGGTCAGGGTACCGTCATTGCGGATGATTTCACGCGAGGCGTAATTGCTGGACCCTATGGAAAGAATGCCTCCGGTGATTTCGCCATGGTTGACGACGACCGAGCGGGCGCCGGAACCGGCCAGGAAGCTCATCCCGACCACGCCGCCGTCGATCGTGCCGGTATTGACCGTCTTGCAACTGTCGGTGCCGTTAAGGGATAGGACAACGCCTACGCTATCGCCGCCGATAGTCCCAGCGTTGACGATCATTCCTTCAGCATTGCCCGTGACGCCATACATGGTGGCGGCGATGTGTCCGGTGATTTCAAGCAGCGTATGGGCACCATTGAACTCGATGCCCGATTGGCCTGAGATCTTGCCGTTATTGACGAGGTGCTCGTTGTCGGCAAAGCTGGCAATGCCCTTGGCACCGGTGACAACACCATGCGCTGAAACCGTCAATGTGCCGCCGCCGCGATGCAGATCATTGCCGACGACAACTCCGAATCCGGCGGATGGATCGGCGGTTATATGGCCGGCGATGAGGAAATCGCGGTTCTCGGCGCCATTTTTCGCGTTGATGCCATGTCCCGGTTTTCCGGTCACGGCGATATTGGCGTCACGATCGAGGACATAAAGGACGTCGTCTTTGGCGGCGCTCACCGTGGTGTCGCTATCGGTCGAAAAGTGGATGGTCTTCATCAGTTCAGCCTCAGGAACATTTGTTCGTCTGATGCTGATTTGAGGCGCGTCCGTTTCACGGGTATTTTCCGCAGCACGCCTTTTTGTTTCAATTGTTTCATCGGGAGTTTTTTGAACGAAAACGACCAGGCTGCGGCGCGGCCGTTAGCCCCAAGCTTATCCGCGCGTCATGAACCGCGCCAGGAGCGCGGCGATCCGGCCATAAGGCGGCATGGCCAGACGTGCCGGATTGAAAAGCCGCACCTTGGCGATGCCTCTTGCATGCGAGAAACGGACAAAGCCGTCAAAGCCGTGATAGGCGCCGATGCCGCTCGGCCCAATGCCGCCGAAGGGCAGATCGCTTTGCGCGATGTGCAGCAGTGTGCCGTTGATCGTGACATTGCCCGATATGGTCGCCGCCAAAGTCTTGCGCTCGATCGCCCTGTCGCCGGTGAAAAGATAGAGCGCCAGCGGCCGCGGACGCTGGCGGATAAAGCACAGCGCTGCATCAAAGTCATCATAGGGTACGAGCGGCAGGACTGGTCCGAAGATCTCTTCTTCCATCAGCAGGCAATCCGGAGGCGGGTCCAGCACCAGGGTGGGCTGCATGCCGCCAGTTGGGATCGGGAGATCAGCGGCGACGAGCTTCGTGCCGCGGGTACGGCATTCGTCGAGGCCCTTCGTGAGCCGATCCAACGCGCGGGCGCCGACGAGGGTCGAATAGTCCGCACCGCCATCCTCACTCGGATAGAAAGCCTTGATCCTGGCGAGCAAGGCTTCCGTGAGCGCATCGAGCTTGCCGCGCGGCACGAGGACATAATCCGGCGCGATGCAGGTCTGGCCCGCATTCATCAGCTTACCGAAGGCAATGTCGCGCGCTGCCTCTTCGATGGGATAGTCCGGCGCGATCAGCGTCGGCGACTTGCCGCCGAGTTCGAGCGTCACCGGTGCGAGGTTCTGTGCTGCGGCCGCCATTACCTTGCGGCCAACGGAAGTGGAGCCGGTAAACAGCAGATGATCGAAGGGCAGAGCCGAAAAGGCGGCGGCCACGTCGGGGCCGCCCTCGACCACCACGACTTCCTCGGGGCTGAAATATTCAGCGACCAGCCGCTTCAAGAGGGCCGAGGTTTCCGGCAACAACTCCGACGGTTTGATCATCGCCCGGTTGCCGGCGGCGAGGACATCGATCAACGGCCCGAGCGCCAGCAGCAGCGGATAGTTCCAGGGCACCATGATGCCGACCACGCCGAGCGGCTGATATGCGACCCAGTTTGCCAGTTGCAGGAATTCGATCGAGCGGCCGCGCCGGTGCGGCCGCATCCAGCGCCGCAGGTGCCAGCGCGTATGGCGAAGCGACGTCATCAGCGGCGAAATTTCCAGCAATAGCGTCTCATGGCGTGAGCGGTTGCCGAAATCGCGAGAAATGGCGCTGCACCACTCTTCGCTATGCTGCTTCAGCAGTCGGCCAATCCGATCCAGGCGGTCTCGGCGCGTCGCATAGGTCGGATTTGGCTCGAGCTCGAAAGCATCGCGCTGCCGCGTCTGGATCGATTGCATCGTCTCGGAAACGGCGGCGTCCAAATTCTCATTCTCCCGTGCGTGGGCTGAGAGCCGATGGGCTGCGATGCAGGTGCCCGAACACGATCATGCCCAAACCAGCCGCCAACACAAGCGGTAGCAGGCAGGACCAGGCAAAGACCGATGGATTCGTCGCGACGAGGATCGGCCCGGCGACCCCGGTGCCGATCGTTGCCCCGACAATAGCGACAACCAGCGTGCGCGACATCAGCGATCCATCCGCATCATTCTCCGTCAGCACGCCCGTCAGGAAGGGGGTGACGATATAGAAGCCGATATTGACGAAGACCTGCGTCGTCACAAAGACGAAGGCGGTGAAGATATTGAACAGGAAATAGATCGCGACAGCCATGACAAGGAAGCCGAGCAGCACAGAGGGCAGCCGCATCGACCGCTCGCGCGTCATCGAGGGAACCACGGCGCCGACGAAGCCGAGAAGTGACGAAACCGCGAGATAGAAACCGACCTCGCCGCCGCTCAGGCCGACCCGCTCGCCGACATAGCCGCAGATCGCCCATTGCGCAGCCTGCACGGCATAAACCAGGAAGACCACAACCATGGTCAGCAGCATCTTGCCGCGGTCGAGCCTGGATTGCTCGGTTGCGACGGGTATGGCTTGTGGACGCCGGCCGAGAAAGATGAAGAAGGGCGCCATGATGACCGTGAAGGCGGCGATGGCCAGGAAGACCGGTGCACTGTCCGGCCGCAGCTTCATCAGCGAAACCACGAACAGCAGCAGGCCCATGGTCGTGCCGCCCACCAGGCTAATGACGCCCCAGAGCCGCTCCGCATTGGCGAGCGAGGCGAGATTCATGCAGACGAGACTGAAGATCGCCCCTTCACCGAGGCCGGCCACGAGCCGCGCGCCGGCCAGCGCCCAGGACGAATGAAGCCAGAAGCTCGATGCTTCGCCGAGAACCACGGCGATCAGGCCGGCAATGGCGACGGCTTTCCAGGATCGCTTGGCGAGACCCGGCAGGAAGATGCCATAGAGCGCAATGCCGGCCAGTTCGGCGGCGGCGACCACGGTGGCAAGGCCTTCGTCATAGCCGGCAAGCTTGCTGATCGATAGCACCACGACGGGCGTGACCATCGTGCCATTGAGGGCTACGGCATAGGCGGCGCTGAGGCCAAGAATCCACCAGATCATCGAATTCCCCCCGGCTCGCAATTGCTGATTTGCATGACCCGCGCGCCTTCGATCCTTGTCATTGCCCCTCCCCCGAAGCGGTATCGTGCAGCATAGAACGTCGAAACCCGCCGGCAAGGGATCACCGAGGACATGATGGTATCCGATCCGGCCAAACTGGAACACCATGACATGCTGAAATCCGTTCGGGTGGACGACAGGAGATCACATGGCAAGGCAGGAAAATCTTGAAGATCGCGGCAGGATGGCTTTAAATCGGCAGCCTGCGAGCGAACCAAGAAAGGGGTCAGATGAAGCCAGTCGACGCGCGTTACATGACCGCGAACATCCCAGCCTTTCTTATTCGCAGCCTTGCCGCGACGCTTGGCGAGGTCGGCCTTGATGCCGGGCGCCTCCTCGCCGGCCTCGGCGTTACCATGGGCGACCTTGCCGATCCCGCCTGCCGTATCTCCTTCCGTCAGGGGCGTGAAGTGATCCTGCGCGCGATGAAGATGGCCAGGGGCAGGCCGCTCGGGCTCGAAACAGGCATGCGCGAGAGGATCACATCGGTTGGCCTTGTCGGCTATGCGATGCTGACGGCAGCCACGGTGGGCGAAGCGGTGCGGCTCGGCCTCGACTTGCAGAAGGACACCGGCAGCATGCTGGAGTTCGACATGCGCGCCTCGGGCGAGGGTGTAGCGGTGACGGCGACGAGCCGGTTCAGCGATCCCGACATCTATGTCTTCCTCGTCGAGGAGGCCTTTGCCAGTTTCATGGGCATCGGACTTGCTCTCGCCGGCGAGGATTTCAAGCCGCTCCGCGTCGACTTCGCCTATCCCGCGCCACCCTATGTCGACGCGTATACCAATGTCTTCGGTAGGGAAGTCCGGTTCGGCGCCATCGACAATGCCTTCGTCTTCGACCCCGCCTGGTACGATGAGCCGCTCAAGACAGCCGATCCTTTCGGCCATCGGCAGCTTCTCGAATTCCTCGCCTTCCATCGCGCCCGCTCGCGCGAGGCCGCCGAAGTCATCGAGTCCGTCGAACGGGTGCTGCGGCCGCGGCTCGACGGACACCATGCCATTGCGAAGGTCGCCCGCGAGCTCGGCATGAGCGAACGGACCCTGCGGCGCCGGCTTGCGGAGAGCGGTATCTCCTTTCAGGGCGTGCTCGATGGGCTGAAGAAGAACCGGGCGCTCGAACTGCTCGCCAATCCGCAGATGTCGGTCGAGCAGATCGCCTTTGCCGTGGGCTTCACGGACCCGCATAATTTCCGCCGTGCCTTCCGGCGCTGGACGGGCTCGACCCCTGGCGCCCTGCGAAAGGATCTGGCCGTGAATTGGCCGAAATAGACCCCAAATCGGATCGGCCGACCGCTTATCGAAATGAGCGGCCTCAGCTAGACCCGTTGCCTGGGAGACTATGAAACTGATGGCATCCGACCCGTACATATTGGCGATCGATCTCGGCACGAGCGGCTGCAAGGTCGGGCTCGTCTCGCTGACGGGCAGGCTCGCCGGCTGGGCGTTCCGTCCCGTCCGGCTCGAAGTCGTAGACCGGATCGGTGCCGAACAGAACCCAGAGGATTGGTGGACGGCCTTCATCGAGGCCGCCCGCGAGGTGATCGGCGAAAGCAGCATCCCGGCCTCCAGCATCGCCGCCATCTGCACCTCGACCCAGGGCGAAGGCACCATTGCCGTCGACCGTAGCGGCAAGCCGCTGATGAATGCCGTGATCTGGCTCGACATGCGCGGCGCCCGCTATCTGAAGCGCGAAATGCGCGGCCTGAAGGTTGCAGGTTATGATGCGCTGAAGCTGCAGAAATGGTTGCGGCTCTGCGGTGGCGCGCCGGCGCTGTCAGGGAAGGACCCGGCAGGCCACATGCTGCTGATCCGTGATGCCTTTCCCGAGATCTATGCCCGGACTTACAAGTTCCTCAATGTGCTCGATTTCTTCAACTTGCGCCTGACCGGCCGCTTCTGCGCCACGCAGGATTCAATCCTGACCTCCTGGGTGACCGACAACCGGGACGTCGACAATATCCGCTACGATGACGGCCTGATCGCGATGAGCGGCATCGACAGGGATAAATTCCCCGACCTCGTTCGCTGCACCGATGTCATCGGCACCCTGCTGCCCGCGGTCGCCGAAGCAATCGGCCTGCCGGCGACGACACCAGTCGTGGCCGGCGCGATCGACAACACGGCGGCCGCCATCGGCGCCGGCACGCAGGCCGATTGTGACGCCCATCTCTACATGGGATCGTCGTCCTGGATCGCGGCGCATGTGCCATTCAAGAAGACCAATGTCCTGACCCAGATCGCTTCGGTGCCTTGCGCCGTGCCGTCGAAATATCTGATGATGGCGATGCAATCGAGCGGAGCTTCCAACATCGCTTTTCTCAAGGATCGCATTGTCTTCCACAAGGACGGGCTAATCGATGCCGAGCCCTCGATCGACACCTATCGCATCCTTGACGAAATCGCCGCGCGCATGCCCGCGGGCGCCGAGGGGGCGATCTACCTGCCCTGGCTGTTCGGAGAGCGCTCCCCGGTCGATGATCGTTCGCTCAGGGCAGGCATCTTCAATCTGAGCATGCAGCACAATCGCGAGACGCTGGTCCGTGCCGTCTTCGAGGGTGTGGCGCTCAACACACGCTGGATGATGAAGCCGGTCGCCGGCTTCATCGGCCACAGGATCGAGGAACTCGCCATGATTGGCGGCGGGGCGATGTCGGATGCCTGGTGCCAGATCTTCGCCGATGTCCTCGATGTCCGCATTCGGCAGCTCCGTGATCCGGTGAAAGCCAATGCCCGTGGGGCTGCGTTCATCGGTGCCGTCGGCCTCGGCCTGCTTCGTTTCGAGGATGTGCCCGGCCTCGTCGAGGTCGAACGCCGCTACGAGCCGGACCGCGCCAACCGGCAGCTCTACGATGACCTGTTCGGCACCTTCACCGAACTCCACAAGCGGCTCGCACCGCTCTACCGGCGCCTCAATGGCGGCAATGAGAGGGCCTATGGCTAGTTTCCGGACCGAACGGCAAGCAGTCGCCGACATGTGCCGCCATTTCGCCGCGCATGGCTATTTCGCCGGTACCGGCGGCAATATCGGGCTCAAGCTGGATGACCGGCTTTTTGCCGTGACGCCGACCGCAACGGATTACGAGACGATGCAGGCCGAGGATATCGTCATCCTGCGGCTCGACACGCTGGAGCAGGTCGAAGGCGACAGGAAGCCCTCAGTCGAGAAAGGCCTGCATCAGCGCATGCTGACGGCCTATCTCGACCGGCGTGCCAGCATCCATACCCACCAGCCGATCGCCAGCGCCGTCGCCCTGTTGCACGAAACCCTGCTATGGCCGGTCGGCAGCCCGTCCGAGTTCGGCCGTCATATCGGGCTCGTCCCCTACCGCCCATCGGGCACCAGCATGCTGGTCAAAGCGCTGGGCAAGTCCCTGAGACAAGATATCTACGCCTATCTGCTCGCCAGCCACGGCGTCATCTACACCACGACGAACCTCGATGATGCAGCCGCAATGGCCAGCCGCATCGAGGCCGCCGCCGCCATCCATCTGCGGACACGCATCGACCAGAACGGCCCGGCCGTCGCGCTCCGGCATATGATTGCCGCGACGCTGGACAAGGCCGTGAATTCAGGAGCCTGAGACATGAACATGACACCACGCCCCGCCGAACCTGCCTATGCGATCAGCCAATGGCCCGACAACAAGGACCTGATGGACCGGTTGAATGCGCTGTTGAAACTGCCCCCGCGCGGCATCCGCAAGGATGCGATGCCCGGCGTCCTCGAATATTTCGAGCAAAAATGCCAGACGTCCAAGGCCTGGGCAAAGCGGGCCGAGGAGGTGATTCCCGGCGGTGTGCAGCATAATCTCGCCTTCAATCATCCTTTCCCGATCGCTGCGACCAAGGTCGACGGCCCCTATATGTGGGATGCCGACGGCAACCGCTATATCGACTTCCTTCAGGCGGGCGGGCCGACGCTGCTTGGCTCGAACTACCTGCCGGTGCGTGAGAAAGCGCATCGGGTGATCGACGAATGCGGCCCGGTCACCGGCCTGCTGCACGAATATGAGATCAAGCTCGCCGAACTCATCCGCCACCATATGCCTGGCATCGAGATGTTCCGCATGCTCGGCTCCGGTACCGAGGCCGTGATGGGCGCGATCCGCCTCGCCCGTGCCCATACCGGCAAGAAATGGGTGATCAAGGTCGGCGGCGGCTATCACGGCTGGAGCGACCAGATGGTCTATGGCATGCGCGTACCAGGCACCGGCCGGCGCGAGGCGATCGGCATTCCGCGCGGCGCAACCGGCCACACGCAGGAAGTCTTCCCCAACGAGCTTTCGACGCTGCGCCGCAAGCTGCTGCTCAATCGCCTCCGCGGCGGCACCGCGGCCGTCATCGTCGAGCCGCTCGGCCCGGAAAGCGGTACGCGGCCGGTGACGCCGGAGTACAATGCCGAGGTGCGGAAACTCTGCGACGAGTTCGGCGCGCTCCTGATCTTCGACGAGGTCGTGACCGGTTTCCGTGTCGGCATGGGCGGCGCCCAGGGCTATTTCAACGTGCGGCCGGACCTGACTGTCTTCGGCAAATGCATCACCGGCGGCTATCTGATGGCAGGCGGGATTGGCGGGCAGAAGGACATCATGATGACGCTGGTCGGCGGCATCGGCACGTCGAAGAAGCGCGCCTTCGTCGGCGGCACGCTCTCTGCCAATCCGCTCTCCTGCGTCGCGGGCTATCACGCGATCGAAGAAATGGCGCGGACCAATGCCCCTGTCATCGCCGGCCGCGCCGGCGACCGCTTGGCCAAAGGGCTGAAGGAGATCATGACCCGGCTCGGCCTGCCCTATGTCGTCTACAATATGGGCTCGATCGTCCATCTCCAGACCTCGGCGGTGCTGCTGATGAGCATGCGCAACCCGATCAAGCTGATGCGTGAAGTCAATGCCCGCCGGCACCTGATGGAGGAGATGGGCGCGGCCTATCTCGCGCATGGCATCCTGACACTTGCCGGCAGCCGCATCTATACGAGCATGGCCGATACCGACGAGGTGATCGACGATGCGCTGAACCGCTTCGAATCCGTCTTCAAGTTGGTGTGACATGACTGCGGACAACAGGGCAATCGAGGATGCGCTCGGGCAGGCGGCCATTC
This sequence comes from Rhizobium sp. P2_G2, assembly GCF_056403555.1. NCBI lineage: Bacteria > Pseudomonadati > Pseudomonadota > Alphaproteobacteria > Hyphomicrobiales > Rhizobiaceae > Rhizobium > Rhizobium sp. P2_G2. The sequence continues at coordinate 15,092 of NZ_JBFUFF010000064.1, read as the reverse complement.
GCTTAGCCGGCAAAGGTTTTTTGCAGCCGGGCGATACGCTCTCGCAGCGCATCCCCGAACAGGATGCCTTCGTCGCAGTCACGATCGCCCCGCCGGGTGCCACGATGGCATTCCGCTGGGTCAATCTGCGGGATCTGCCCTCCGGCTTGCACCACCGCATCTACGCCGTTCGACCGGATGTCGGCGCCATCGCTTCGGGCGCACTGCCCTGGACTGGGGCGCTCGCCGGTCTCGGCCTGTCGCTCCCGGCTGTCTTCGACGAACAGGTCCGCCATCTCGGCGTTGAAGTATCGCGCCTGTCCATGCTCTCGACCGACGACAGGCCGATCGTGGCCCTGTCCAGCGGCGCCAATGCCTATACGCTCGACGATGTCTCGCTCTGCCTCGGCATGGGGCTCGCACGGCTCACGGCCAATGTCGAGATTCTCGAGAAATGCGCCGAAAGCTTCGTGCTGGCGCAGAGCGCGTCACGAAAGGTGAAACGCATTCCATGGCTGGTCAAATTCATCGCCAATGGGCGGCTCAGGAAAGATCAGAAGGACGCCGCCGCACGACACCTTCGCGGCGAGCGGGCGATCATGAAAGCCGGCTACTGATGATCAAAGGCGGGCGACAGCGCCGCGACAAATTCGTCTGAACCGCCATTGCCTGTTTGATTTCGCGGTTTCCCTGCGGACCAGAACCTGTGCTACAAGCGGTCGAGATTGTTTGCACACGAACGTTTTATGACGACATCTTCGATCCACGCCGAACTCATCGCCGTCCTTGCAGCCGTGACCGACGGTCAGCCGCGCGTCATGACCATTGACGCCGGCAACGCCCTGCCCTCCGGCCCGTTCGAGACCGGCCACCGTTCGCTGCAGCATGGGCTGCGCGAATGGGTGGAGGAACAGACGGGCCAGGCACCCGGCTTCCTGGAGCAGCTCTACACATTTGCCGACCGCGACAGGACGGACGGTGCCGGCGCGGGCCGCACGATCTCGATCAGCTATCTCGGCCTGATGCGCGAACAGACCGAACCGGGCCGTGGGCATTGGCGAGGCTGGTACGACTACCTCCCCTGGGAAGACCATCGAAACGGCCGGCCGGCCATCTTGGTCGATTTGCTCGACCGTCTCCAGCACTGGGCGGCGGACAGTCCGGCAGCGAAATCCGACGAGCGCAAGCGCAGGATAGCGATCGCTTTCGGCGGCGCGGATGCGCAGTGGAATGAGGATCTCGTCCTCCAGCGTTACGAACTGCTCTATGAAGCCAAAGCTATCGGGGAGGATCCGGGCCTCGGCCAAACGACCTTCGGCCGCGCCATGGCGGGCGATCACCGGCGCATCCTGGCGACGGCTATTGCAAGGCTCCGTGCGAAGATCAAATACCGGCCGGTCGTGTTCGAACTGATGCCCAGCCAGTTCACCCTGCTGCAATTGCAGCGTACCGTCGAAGCCCTGGCAGGGCTGACGCTCTACAAACCCAACTTCCGCCGGTTGATCGAACAGCATGATCTCGTCGAGGAAACCGGCGAGAGCGAAAGCGAGACGGGCGGCCGGCCAGCCAAGCTGTTCCGCTTCAGGCGCAGCGTGCGGGAAGAACGCGAATTCGCTGGAACTAAATTACCACTTTCGCGAGTTTGACATATTCTCAAATCGAGAATATGTCTCTGTCCGACTAATACTCAATCTGAGTATATAGGAGGCGCATATGTCACCCGCAGTTTCACTGTCTTCGCTCTACGACCGAGTCAGCCGTGTCGTTCCCAAGGCCGAATGGATGTTTCACGAAGAGGACATCGCGGCCATCCTCGACCTGAAATGCAAACGCAACGCGGTCATTCTCGCGCACAATTACCAGGTGCCCGAGATCTTCCATGGGGTGGCCGACATCGTTGGCGATAGCCTGGCACTCGCCCGCAAGGCCATGCAGGTCGAGGCGGACGTCATCGTATTGGCCGGCGTGCATTTCATGGCCGAGACCGCCAAGCTTCTCAACCCGGGCAAGACCGTGCTGATCCCCGACCTCGAAGCCGGATGCTCGCTTGCCGATTCGATCACGCCTGAAGATATCGCGCTGCTGCGGCAGGCCCATCCGGGTGTGCCTGTGGTGACCTACGTCAACACGTCTGCGGCAGTGAAAGCCGCGTCCGACATCTGCTGCACCTCGGGCAATGCAAAGGAAGTCGTCGAGTCGCTCGGCGTTCCCCGCGTGCTGATGCTGCCGGACGAATATCTGGCCCGCAATGTGGCCCGCGACACCGCTGTCGAGATCATCGCCTGGCATGGCCATTGCGAGGTGCATGAACTCTTCGATGCCGAGGACATCCGGCAGATACGGGAAAGCCATCCAGGCATAGTGGTGCTCGCGCATCCGGAATGCCCGCCGGATGTGGTGAAGGCCGCCGATTTTTCCGGCTCGACCGCGGTCATGTCGGACTTTGTCGCCCGCGAGCGCCCGGCGCGGGTGGTGCTGCTTACCGAATGTTCGATGAGCGACAATATCGCCGTCCATCATCCCGATGTCGATTTCATCAGGCCTTGCAATCTCTGCCCGCATATGAAGCGGATCACGCTCGGCAATATCCGCAAGGCGCTGGAGGAAAACCGCCACGAAGTGACCATCGACCCCGCTATTGCCGCTCCGGCACGCCGCGCTGTGGAAAGGATGCTGGCAATATGACCAACCTTCCCCAGACGCATGAATGCGTTATCATCGGCAGCGGCATCGCCGGACTGGTGACGGCGCTCTCGCTCGCACCAATGCCGGTCGTGCTCGTGACCCGTGCTTCGCTCGGCCAGGAATCCTCGAGTGCCTGGGCACAGGGCGGCATTGCCGCGAGCCTCGGCGAGGATGACGACATCGAACTCCATATCGCCGACACCTTGGCCGCCGGAAACGGCCTATGCGACGAGCGTACCGTGCGCGCAATCATCTCCGCGGCGCCCCACGCCATCGAAGTGCTGGAGCGTTATGGTGTCCTTTTCGACAGCGATGCGAATGGCAGGTTGATGCTGGGACTGGAGGCTGCCCATGGCCGACGCCGTATCGTCCACGCCCAGGGCGATGGCTCGGGAGCGGCGATCGTCAAGGCTCTCGTCAAGGCGGTTCGGCAGACGCCATCAATCATGGTGCTGGAACGTTGTGAGGCACGCCGTCTGATGGTCGATGCGCATGGCATCTCCGGCATCGTCTGCGGACGCAAAGGCACTGCTGTCACGCTTTCCGCACGCCGCATCGTGCTGGCAACCGGGGGCATAGGCGGGCTTTATCGCGCCACGACCAATCCTGCCGGCAATTTCGGCCAGGGTATCTCGCTTGCCGCCCGGGCCGGTGCCGCCTTTGCTGACATGGAGTTCGTGCAATTTCATCCCACGGCGCTCGACACTGACCAGATGCCGCTACCGCTGGTGAGTGAAGCCGTGCGCGGCGAAGGTGCTGTCCTTCTCAACGAACGTGGCCAGCGTTTCATGCAGGCGACAGACGGTGCAGAACTCGCACCAAGGGACGTCGTCGCCCGCGCCATCAGCACTGAGTTCGATCGCGGCGGCCGTGTTTTCCTCGACGCGCGATCCGCGCTGGGTTCGCGTTTTCGAATCCGCTTTCCGGCGATCGACCGCCTTTGTCGACAAGCCGGCATCGACCCCGCGACCACGCCGATCCCGGTATGCCCTGCCGCTCACTATCACATGGGAGGCGTCGCCACCGACCTTGATGGGCGCAGCACCATCCCCGGCCTTTGGGTCGTCGGTGAAGCGGCCTGCACAGGCCTGCATGGCGCAAATCGGCTAGCCAGCAATTCGCTGCTCGAAGCTGTGGTCATGGCCGAACGCGCCGCTCTCGATATTGGCGGAACCACTGGCCGCCAAGCACCGAACAAGGCGGCGATCAACCTACCGCCTCCATCCGGTCTTGTCGCCGCACGCGCGATCGCGAGCCGGCATCTCGGACTACTCCGCAATGAAAAGGGCCTCGTGGAGGCAATCGAGCAGTTGACGCCACTCGTAAGCACGGATGGCGCCGGCAGCGATCCCGCCCTCGTGGCGCTGCTTATTGCAGTCTTCGCCCATCAGCGCCGCGAATCACGTGGTGCCCATGCCCGCACGGACTTCCCGGCAACAGCCATCGTGCCAAGTCGACAGCAAATGACGCTTGCGGAAGCCCTCGACACCACCAACGCCAATCGACCCAACATCCTTGCCCGGAGCGCCTGATATGAACCTGTCCTCTCCCCATCGCCTAATTGTCGAGCCGATCGTGCGTGCGGCCCTCCTCGAAGACCTCGGTCTCGCCGGCGACATCACGTCGAACGCAGTCATTCCGCTCGACGCCACGTCGACCGTTGTCCTCGCTGCCCGGGAGGCCGGCACGCTTGCAGGCCTCTCCGTCGCCCAGCTCGCCTTCGAGCTTGTCGATCCGGCTATCCGCTTCGAATCCCATATGCAGGACGGCGCCGCGCTAAGGCCCAGGGATGTGATCGCGACGATCTCGGGTCCGTCTCGCGGATTGCTGACGGCCGAACGGACGGCGCTCAACTTCCTTGGCCATCTCTCAGGCATAGCCACGACCACGGCTGGCCTGGTCGGTGCCGTCAAAGGGACCAAGGCCCAGATCGTTTGTACGCGCAAGACGACCCCAGGTCTCCGGGCGCTCGAAAAATATGCCGTCCGCGCCGGCGGCGGCATGAATCATCGCTTCGCACTCCATGACGCCGTACTGATCAAAGACAATCATATCGCCATCGTCGGCAGCATTGCCGAAGCGATCCGCCGCGCCAGGAACAATGCCGGTCACATGGTCAAGGTCGAGGTTGAAGTGGATACGCTCGAACAATTGGCTGAAGTGCTGGCGATCGGCGTCGATGCGGTGCTGCTCGACAATATGAGCCCCGGCATATTGCGAAAGGCTGTCGACATGGTCGGCGGCCGCGCGATCACCGAGGCCTCCGGCCGCGTGACCAAGGCCTCCGCCGTCGCCATCGCTACTTCCGGCGTCGACCTGATCTCGGTCGGCTGGTGTACGCACAGTGCGCCAACGCTCGATATCGGGATGGATTTTTGTGAGCGGGCGGATGATCGGACGCCGTCTTTGCAGGAACGGTTCGGATAACATTCATACCGGGTGCACGCCTTTGCAGCGGAGACTGCCGGCAACGGCTAGACTCGATAGACCACAGCACCACCCGTCAAACCGGCCCCTGCGGCGGTCAGTAGCAGCGTCTCGCCCTCCGCGAATGGCCGCCCGCTCCTGGCGACGGAAAGCGAAAGCGGGATGGTGGCAGCGGAGGAATTGCCGAAGGTTTCGATCGTCCGCACCGTTCTTGCCGGATCGATGCCGAGATTGCAGCACACGGCGTCGAACATGCGTGCATTGGCCTGATGCGGGACGAACCGATCGACCTGCCCGATGGCGATTTCCGCCTGATCGAGCACCCTTTGCGATGTCCTGGTCATGAGCTCGACAGCCCGCGAAAACACCTCTCGGCCATCCCGCATCGTCATCAGGAAATCCTCGGCCGGGATATCATGCGAAAAAGGCCGATTGCTGCCCCCCGCCGGTATATGGATCAGATCATAGCCGCCGCCATCGGAGGCAAGTTCAGCAGCAAGAAGACCGCGTTGGCGGTCGCGGCTGGGTGCGAGCACGACAGCGCCCGCGGCATCGGCGAAGAGGACCGCACTGGCCCTCTCTGCGGGATTGATACGCCGGCTGAGAATGTTAGCGGCGACCACGAGAACCGCGCGTCCCTGGGCGCGAACAAAGCCGTCCGCGAGGGTGAGTGCATAGAGAAAGCCCGAACAGGCGCCTGCGAGATCGATCGCACCGGATTTTTCCAGGCCCAGCCGGTGGGCGAGCAAGGGCGCCGAAGGCGGAAGCAGATGGTCCGGGGTCGAGGTTGCCAGCAGCGTCAAGGCAATCTCGTCATGAGCGACACCCGCATCGTCGAGTGCCATTCGCCCGGCCTCGGCGGCAAGGCCGCTCAGCGTCTCCCCATCTCCCGCCCAGTGACGCGCCCGGATGCCGGTCCGTCGTTCGATCCAACCATGTTCGAGCCCAAGGCTCGCCTCGATCTCGGCATTGTCGACGCGCCGCGCCGGCACGGCATGGCCGAAGCCGATCATGCGGGAAGACCAGGTTTGCATCGTCAGGGCGCCCCCAGGACGATGGATGCCACCTCGTAGATGGCGTCATAAGCGCGGCCAAGTTCGTCGGCGGTCAGGCAATAGGGCGGCATCAGGTAAATGACGTTGCCGAGCGGACGGATGAGAAATCCGCGCTCGCGAAACAGCCGCCGCATGCGAGGTCCGACCTCGGCCAGATAGCCGCCGGCCGGCACGACAAGATCGAGCGCAGCAATCGTTCCGGCCTGCCGGATGTTGGCAAAGCGCGCGTCGCCTTCAAATCGCTCAAGATTCTGCCGGTGCAGCGCTTCGAGATTTCGTATCCGCTCGACGACCGGTTCGCTGCGCCAGATCTGCAGATTGGCAACCGCCGCCGCACAGGCGATCGGATTGGCCGTGTAGGAGCTCGAATGGAAGAACGTCTTGCGCCGATCGGTCGAGAGGTGCGCGTCGAAGATATCGCCGGTGCACAGCGTTGCTGCGAGCGGCACAGCGCCGCCGGTGAGACCCTTGGAGGTGCAGAGGATATCGGGCGAGATGTTCGCCTGCTCGCAGGCAAACATCGTCCCCGTCCGGCCCCAGCCAGTCATCACTTCATCGGCGATGAACAGGCAGCCGTGGCGGGTTGCGATCTCCCTGAGCCCGGCAAGGACGCCGGCATCGTAAATCTTCATCCCGCCGGCACCGAGAACCAAGGGCTCGATGATCAAGGCGGCCACACGACCCGAACGACAGAATGTTTCGAACATGTCGAGCGTCTGCTGCTCGCGGCCTGCCTCGGGAAACGGCAGCCGGTCGACGCCGAACAGCAGCGGTTCATAGGCAGCATTGAAGACGCCGCGCTCGCCGGTCGACATGGTGCCGATCGTGTCGCCGTGATAGCTCGCCTCCATCACGACGATGCGGTCGCGCGGCTCACCGCGATTGTGGAAATAACCGAGCGCCATTTTCAGCGCCACTTCGACCGAGGTCGAGCCGCTATCGGAATAGAAGACATGCTTCAATCCGGATGGGGCGAGGCCGATCAGTCCTTCCGCGAGCTGTTCGGCCGGTTCGTGCGAATATTCGGCAAAGATGATCTGATCAAAGGCTTCAGTCGCGGCGCGGATCGCTTGCATGATCACGGGGTGCCGGTGACGATGGGTGATCACCCACCAGGACGAAATGGCATCAAGGATACGATTGCCATCCTCCTCGATCAGATAGGCGCCGTCTGTCGCTGCGATACGTTTCATCACCGGTTCGAGCGCGTGCTGGGTGAAGGGATGCCAGACAGCCGAGCGGCTCATGCGGACACCTCCGCGAAAGCGGTGAGATCGAAATTCTCCCGGAATGCCCGGCCGAGTGCATCGGCACTAAGATCCGGAATGCGTGGCAACCGGCCGAGCGAGCGGACGCCGCCCATTTTTGCGATTATCCGCTGCGTCTCCTGGTTCTCATCGCCGATAAAGGCCACGCCGAATACCGGGATGTCCCGATGCTTCAGCGCTTCGAGCGACAGCAGCGTGTGATTGATCGTGCCGAGCGACGTCCTGGCGCACAGAATGACCGGAATTTGCCAGCGGGCAAAGACATCGGCGAAGAGCAGATCGTCCCGAAGCGGCACCAGAAGCCCCCCTGCCCCTTCGATCACCAGCGGCCGGTCGGTTTCCGGCGGCATGAGCCTTTCCGGATCAATCATCACTCCGTCGAGCCGAGCCGAGAGATGCGGCGAAGCGGGTGCCGAAAGGCGATAGGTTTCCGGCAGGATACGTTGGCGCGCCACGCCGCCGAGCCGTGCGACCGTTTCGCTATCGGTCTCGTCATCGAGCCCGGACTGGACCGGCTTCCAGTAATATCCGCCTAAGGCACCAGTCAGAGCAGCGGAAAAGATCGTCTTGCCGATGCCCGTATCGGTGCCGGAGACCACAAATCGTTGGATCACGGCTTTTCCTCTTCGATAACAGCTGCAAGGTGCTCGACCATGGCGGCAATCTGGCCTTCATCGACATTGAGTGTGATGGATATCCTGAGCCGTGCCGTACCGTCCGGCACGGTCGGTGGCCGGATCGCACGCAGGTCGAAACCACCGGCCCGCATACGGTCGGCGATGCGCAGCGAACGGGCATTGTCGCCGATCATCACCGGCAGGATCTGCGAGCCGCTGGGTTCAATGCCCAGCCGTGACTGCAGCTGTTCGCCCGCCAAATTCCTCAAGCTCTCCAGGCGTGCACGCCGCTCGGGCTCGTCGGAGATCATGCGCAGGGCCTCACGCACGCCCGTCGCCATCAATGGCGATGGCGCCGTCGAATAGATGAAATTGCGGGCGCGGTTAATCAGAAAGCTCGCGAGCGTCGCAGGCAGGCCTAGAAGCGCACCCGACACGCCAAGCGCTTTGCCGCAGGTGTGCAGCACCAGCACATTGCCGCGGTTCTCGAGCCCGGCGGCAAGGCCGCGGCCTCCGGCACCAAATATGCCTGTGGCATGCGCTTCATCCACGACGAGAAAACCGTCATGCCGGTCGGCAAGGTCCGCAAGTTCAAGCACGGGCGCCTGGTCGCCATCCATCGAATAGAGGCTCTCGACGGCGATCCAGGGATGACCCTTGCCGCCGGCCTGCCGCCAGCGGCGGATCGCCTGATCAAAGGCGTCAACCTGGTTATGCGGCGCGGCAACCGCCTCCGCCTTGCTCTGAGCTATGCCGTCATGGGCACTGGCATGGATCAGCGCATCATGGACGATCAGGTCGTCGCGTTGCGGCAGGGAAGAGAAGAGCGCGACATTGGCGGTAAATCCGCTGCTGAAATAAAGAGCTCTCTCGGCTCCGAAGAATGCCGCCGCTTCTGCTTCGAGCGCCTCGTGTTCCCTGTGACTGCCGCGCAACAGCCGCGAGCCGCCGGCGCCGGCGGGCACGCCTCTATCCAGCGCCGCCGCTATCGCCGCTTTCAGCCGCGGCGCACTGGCAAGGCCGAGATAGTCATTGGAGGTGAAATCCAAGCCTTGCTGGGGCGTGAGTTCGCGGAGCCGCGACCTGCGCGCGAGGCCGGCGAGCGTGGCCTCGTAGCGGGCAAAAGCCGGCGAACTCAAGAGGCCGGTTCCAACTGCATCGGCTTCAGGCCCAGCCGGCGGAACAGTGCAGCGTCATGATCCTCCCCGGGATTGTCTGCCGTCAGCAGCGTGTCGCCAACGAAGATGGAATTGGCGCCGGCAAAGAAACAAAGGGCCTGCATCTCGTCGCTCATATCCGTTCGGCCAGCCGACAGGCGCACATGCGAGTGCGGCATCAGGATGCGCGCCAAAGCGATGGTGCGGACGAAATCGATCGGATCGACCGGGGCTGCGTCAGCCAGCTTCGAACCCGGGATCGGGATCAGCATATTGATCGGCACGCTTTCCGGCGGGACCGGCAGGTTGGCGAGCGTCACCAGCATCGAAATGCGGTCGTCGACCGTCTCGCCCATGCCGAGAATGCCGCCGGCGCAGACCTTGATGCCGGCGTCGCGGACATTGGACAGCGTCTCCAGYCGGTCCGCGAAGGTGCGGGTGGTGATGATCTCCGAATAATAGCGCTCGGACGTATCGACATTGTGATTGTAGTAATCGAGGCCGGCATCGGCGAGCGTCCCGGACTGCTCGGGGGTCAGCATGCCGAGCGTCATGCAGGTTTCCATCCCGAGCGCCTTGACGCCTTCGACCATGGCGACCAGAGCCTCCATGTCGCGGTCCTTGGGATTGCGCCAGGCAGCGCCCATGCAATAGCGCGTCGCCCCACCCTCCTTGGCCTTGCGCGCTTCGGTCAGCACGCGCTCTACCTCCATCAGCTTCGAGGCCTTCAAACCTGTCGGGTAGTGGGCGGATTGGCTGCAATAGCCGCAATCCTCGGCGCAGCCGCCAGTCTTGATCGATAGGAGCCGGCTCATCTGGATGGCGTTCGGATCGAAATGGGTCCGATGCACCTGCTGAGCACGGAAGAGAAGATCGTTGAACGGCAAATTATAGATAGTTCTGGCATCCCCAGGTGAAAGCGGCATGCTAGCCGCCTGCGTCTCGACAAATCCCTCATTCCCCGCTGCCGATTCCACCAACATGAAGGCTCTCCTATATAGATAAATAGATAGAATTCATTTTTATCTATAATTTGACGCCGTGCAGAATTTTGCAATAACCCCCACAGGGAAAATGAATTGCCGTCACAACCATAGGGAGAAAATTGCGTTATGCCACGGGCTTGCCAATGCGCCGGCCAAGGACTGCGCACCATGGCGTGCGCGATCATCGAACCATCGAACCCGCGAATTCAGCTCTGTTTTTCAGAAGAATCAGAAATACGGCTCAGCGTCACGCTCAGCCCTCGATCGCAAACGCCGCGCCCGTCGCGCCCGAAGCATATTGTATGGGCTTCTGGCCGATTCTCTGCACATGCCGTTCCAATACGACGACAGCCTGGTCGATCCGGCCTTTGCGCAGATGATCGAGAATGGCGTGATGGTCGGCATCGAGCCGCGGCAACCATCCGCCAGGCCCGCTCGCGAACAAAAACCGTGATCCCACCATGTGCAGATCATCGATCGCGGTCAGCAGCCGCGGCATGTCGCAGGGCGCAAGCAGCAGCCTGTGGAACCGGCGATTCGCCTCGTCCCACAGGCGGATATCAACCGCGACATCGCAGGCGAGCATGGCCGCCTCCGCCTGATCCAGGATATGCGGCGTCAAATGCGGTGCGGCGTGGCGCAGCGCCAGCGCCTCCAGCACCGAACGCATGCGCGCGACTTCCTGTACCTCGGCGAACGAAAAAGATGCAACCCGCACGCCGCGGCGCGCCTCGCTCACCGCCAAACCCTGCGCCTCGAGGCGACGGAACGCCTCGCGCACCGGAACATGGCTGGTGCCGAACTCATCGGCAATATGGTCCTGCCTCAGCTTGCTGCCAGGCTCCAGCACACCGGTGATGATGCGGTCGGCGAGAACGCGGCTGATGCGATTGGCGATTGTCTCTTCTGATGCGATCGTCATGTTTCATAGATAATTTGCAACGGCGACGCTGTCGAGCCTCGCAACAGGCAGCCGGATCTCGTCCACCGGCTTTATGGTCGAGGGGAGCGGGCTCGGATCGGGGAGCCCGCATTTGGTTGGCGCAATCGATGGAAGCTGAACCGATGCCAAGTATCGTTTTTGGGTTTCCAAGCTATCGAAGACCTGCGGATGCCCGGGCATGCACTGTAAGATGACCGCAATTGAATGCGTCAGGCCTGATAGCTGACCTTGCCGTCGCAGATCGTCAGAACCGGCTTGATCCGGCCGATCGCTTCGCTTGCTGCACGCTCGATATCGTCATCGAGCACGACGATGTCGGCGAGATAGCCGGGTTTGAGAACGCCCTTCCGGTCCTCCATGAATTCGACCCAGGCACCGTTGCTGGTGTAGGCTTTGAGGACCTCCGTCAAGGTCAGTCTCTGGTCCGGGAGCCCCTCCTTCCAGGGCTTGCGCGTCATCGCGTCCTGGATACAGGCAAGCGGGTTGAGACCTGTGACCGGCCAGTCGGTGCCGAAGACAAGCGGCACGCCGGTTTCTGCGATTACCCGCCAGGCAAAGGCCAGGGGCCAGCGCTTTTCGCCGATTCGGCTGAGATAGGGTTCGAGCGGCATCGCTCGGGCGCCGGGCGGATGTGTCGGCTGCATCGAGCCGACAACGCCGAGTGCGCTCAGACGCGGCAGGTCTTCGGCTTCGATCGTCTCGATATGTTCGATGCGATGGCGGCTGTCGCGCTGGCCATTGCGCGCGATCGCACCCTCATAAGCGTCGAGCACCTGCCGCACGGCGGCGCTGCCGATGGCGTGAACCGCAATCTGCAGGCCGAGACGGTCGGCTTCCGCCGCAATGGCGTGGAACTGCTCGTCGGTGAACAGTGGATCGCCGTTTTCGTCGGAATTGTCGCCATAGCCGTCGACCATAAAGGCCGTACCGGATTCGACCACGCCGTCGGCAAATATCTTGACGAAATCGCAGCGAAGACGATCAGTGTCGTAACGGCGGTGCCAAGCATCCGCTTTGTCTACCAGGTCGCTCAGCGGCATGAAATTCTTCATGTGGAAGGGCATGCGCACCCGCACGGGCAACCCCTCGCCTGCTTCGATCTCGTCGAGCAGTTCGAGCTGATAGAGGCTGCCATCCATGTTCTGGAACGAGGTTATGCCCATCGAGGCGCAATAGGCGAGACCGCGCTTGAAGAGTGCGGCATCGCTCGCCTTTTGGTCCGTCGTCACACCATCGGGGTCACCGCCGGTGGCTACGCCGAAACGTTCGCGGCCGCCGCTCGCGCCCAGGTCCAGCACCGGCCCGATGGCCTCGCTCTCCCTCAGTTCGCCTGTGGCAAGACCGTCTGCGCCCATGACGATTTCGTTGCCGACGCTGAGCTTCTTGCCGCCGAGAATGCCAGCGGCTTGAAGCGCTGCGGTGTTGGCCCAGGCGGTGTGATAATCGGCGGCCTGGATAATAAGCGGCCGATCCGAGACGATGGCGTCCAGTGTCTGCCGCGGCACACCATGGGAGCCGACAAGCACATAATCCGCCCCTTGCCCGACGAGCAGCGGCAGGTCGGGATGTTCTGCGGCATAGGCATCCACCAGCGCCTTGAGCTGTTCGCGCCCATGGACGCCCGAAAGCGGGAGCTGGGTCAGGCTCAGCGAGCCGCCGAAAATATGCATGTGCGATTCGTTGAAACCGGGCATGACCGTGGCGCCACGAGCATCGACTATGCGTGTCGCCGCCCCGGCATGGGTCTTTGCCGCGTCCGCCGATCCGACGAAGACGATTTTGTTGCCCCTGAGCACAATGGCTTCGGCACGTGGCACGGCGTCATCCATGGTGATGACCTTGCCATTGGTGATGATGATGTCGGCTATTTCGGCCATGATCTCGCTTCCATGAAATAGGTCACTGGGCGGGCGACGGCACTACCGTCGCCCGTTGCTTCAGGCGATGTTCCGCGGGCTATTTGCGCAGATTGGTCCAGATCTTGTTGTAGATGTCGATGACCTCAGGCGGGCACGGCGGGTCGAAGCTGATTTTCATCGACGCTGGCGCATGCAGTTCCGGCGCGTTGCTGATATCCTTGGACATGAACTTTTCCGAACCGACAATGCCATTGTTGTAGGTGGCAAAGTCGGAAATCAGCGCGGCATTTTCCGGTTCCATGACGAAATTCTGGAACAGCTTGGCGTTTTCCAGGTTTGCCGCACCCTTGAGCACTGTGACATTGTCGACGAAGCCTCCGGCGCCTTCCTTCGGGAAGGCAAATTTCAACGTTGCGCGATTGGCGCGTGCCCGGATCCCTGCGCCGTCCCAGATCATCGAGGCATCGACATCCTTGGAGGAGAGCAGCGTCGGTGCGTCGTAGCTGAATGTGCGCCAGCTCGGCTTTGCGGCGTTGAGGATTTTGCTGACCTCTTTCAACTGCGCCTTATCGGATGTGCAGCGCGGAAAGCCCTTGTAAAGTTCGACGGCGTGGATGACGGTCACCATGTCGTCGAGGATGTTGATGCGGCCCTTGAGTTCGGCCGGCGGGTCGAAAAGAACGGCCCAAGTGTCGATGTCACCTTTGTAGACGGTCGTATCGACCGAGAAAGAGGTGATGCCGACCTGCCACGGAACCGAGTAGTGACGCCCATCATCGTAATAGAGGTGAACCAGGTCCGGCTTCATGTTCTTGAAGTTGGACATCTGGTCCGGTTCGGTCTTTTCCAGGAGACCCTCGTCCGCCATGATCTTGACCGCATAGTCGGACGGAACGACAATATCATAGCCCGATCCGCCGGCCTTGATCTTGGCCATCATCGACTCATTGGAATCATAGGTGTCGAGCGTGACCTTCACACCGTAAGCCTTCTCGAATTTCTCGATCAGCTTGGGATTGGTGTAGTTGCCCCAATTGTAGATATGCAGCTCGCCCGCAGCAAAGGCGCTGGTCGACGAAGCCAGCAGTGCTGAAAACGCAAACAAGGCTATCTTCTTCATTTCGGTATTCCCCTTTTTGGTTTCAGGATTCCTCGTCCTGGCTTTTCTTGGTGAAGATGAAAGAGACGACGATGAACGCGATTGAGACGAGCAGCAGCAACGTGCACATAGCGTTGAGCTCCGGCGTTACCGTGTTGCGGATGCGCGACCAGATGAACAGCGGCAGGGTCGTCTCCCCCGGCCCGGCGATCAGCTGGGTGATGGTGAAATCGTCGAAGGAGACGATGAAAGAGAGCGCCGCCCCGGACATGATGCCGGGCAGAAGCAATGGCAGCGTGACGTATCGGAATGTCCGCCAGCGATTGGCGTAAAGATCGGCCGCGGCATTCTCCAGCGTGATGTCCATGCCTTCGAGGCGACCTCGGATCGGCAGATAGGCAAAGGGAATGCAGAACGATGTGTGGGCGGCAATCAGCTTGGCAATGCCGAAGCTGATGCCAAAAGCCTGCGCAGCGAAGGAAAAGAAGGCGAGCAGCGACACCGCCGAGACGATTTCCGGAACAATCAGCGGCGAGGTAATGGTCAGGACCGTCGCCGTCTGCCCTCTCCAACGTTTGACGCGGGTTGTCGCCAGCGCCGCAGCCGTGGCGACCACCGTCGCCATGACGGTCGCCGACACGGCGATGACGATCGACAGGATGGCGGCGTCGAAGAAGCCGCCATTGTCGAGCAGCGACACATACCAGCGGATGGAAAAGCCCTGCCACGACGCGCCGATGCTGGTGGAATTGTTGAACGAGAACAGCAGCACGATGAGGATCGGGAGATAGAGCGCCACTATCGTTACGGCCGCAATGAAGCTGAAACCGGTCTGGCGCTTGACGTCGATGGTGCCGTAGGTCGGGAGATCAACCATGCCGCACCTGCCCCGAACGACGGATCTGGATGAGAAGGGCGATCATGATGATGACCATGAGAACGATCGAGAAAGCCGAACCAAGCGGCCAGTTCCTCGACGAGCCGAATTGCAGCGCGATAAGGTCGCCGATCATCAGA
>NZ_JBFUFF010000063.1:0-41722 GCF_056403555.1 Rhizobium sp. P2_G2 | reverse complement strand
GTCATAGACCCTACTTCTCACGAGTTGGGGTCTCCGGCAAATCCGGCGCGGTTCACATCCCCAATATTGCAGACATCACCACTTTGGCCTCGTGTGGTCGGTAAGCGAGGTTGAGGGAGACCGCCAAGGGGGTACGCCACTCTCCCCGTAACGGTGTCTCTGCTACCAAGGCAGGATCACCCAACCGGACCGGCGATTTCCCGGTTGTCATGACGGTCAAATTAAGGTTACGCCTCCRATCACTCGCGAGCAAGCGCTCAGCGTAGAACCAATTTCGGAGGTGAAGATGGACGCTGTTGAGAACCTTGCTGAAGGACTGTCGGAAATATACGGCAGTATCAGTGAGATCACTTTTGCTCTCGGCCAAGGGCGCAAGGCTTTATCGTCAGTTGCGGCGCGACACTCAACCGCCACCTCCAAGATTTTTATGGGCAAAGGGAACCCAAATGATGAAGGCGCAACGTTCCAGCATCAAAGCTCGGTGAACGATGTCTTGAGCCGGCTGGCAAAAGACGAGGTACATGAGCGCTGGCTTCAACGTAGCGGAATAGTTCTAGCGTTTGAGCTTTGGGAACATGAAGCCAGACCGGCTATTGCCTCCGAAACCAAAAGGCTGAAGAAAGAAATTGTCTCCGACACATGGGGCGATATGCGGCATTTTAGGAACGCATGTGCGCACTTTAATACGAAACTCGAAGAGCAGCCGCTAAAGCTTGCCTATGGAACGAAAGGATTCCCGTTCAGCCTCACGCGTGATCAGTTTCATGATCTGTTCGACCAGCTTTTTGTGGAGTGCGGCAGGCTCTCAACTAGCTATTATGGTGTTGAGCGCGACTTCAATTTTTCGCGCCCGGCTCCTAAGTGATCGGTACGCCTTCCACGAAGAGGTAGGGCAGCCACTCCGACCCGGCCGCCCGCCGTCAGACTTAAGGACGCGGGCCGGCCGCTCATTTGACTTGCGGCGCAGAGCATGACAGCGGCCGGCTCAAATGCAACCCTTTCGAATGTTGCTCAAAAAGGTTTTTTCGCGAACTTAGTTCGGCTTTTGTTTTTGGTTCGTTTCCTGTAATTTGCCGCGTGTCATGCTTTGAAAGAAGGCCAGCGTGGTTACGAAAATCAAGCTTCCGAAGTCGCATCGAACCACGAAGGTCGCGGGCATCGATTTCGTTGTCGTGCCGTTTGACGATTATATCGAAATGATGAAGGCGCGGAAGTTCCTTGAGGCCAACAACCTTGCTCGGGTGAAACAGCAATTCGCCGGTAGACCATCTCGGATTGATCATACGCCGGGTATGGCTGACTTCATCAAGGCCCGCCTCGGCAAGATGATCTTAGGAGATATCCTCTCCGCCTTGGTCGAAGAGTTCGGACAAGAGGCGTGTCCGTCTTTGGCAGCACTCAGCCGTTTTTCAATCCGTTGCCGCGCGATCGCCGCAACCGAGGCTGGTTTGGCGGCTTTACAGAGCGATGCTGTTGAGGTCGTAGCTTAGGATTGCGCGTTGCTCACGGCTGGATACAGCGGCGGCCGAATAGAGGCGAGATTTGCGCCACGGAAGGGCAAATATCACTGCCCGGAGTGTGAACAGGCTGTCATCTTACACCAAGGCACCAAGATCGCAGCACATTTCAAGCATAAGCGCGCGGATCGGTGTCTTTGGGCTGCGGGTGAAACCCTCGCTCATCTTCGAGCGAAACAGATTGTCGCCGACGAATTTTCAAAGCGGGGGTTGGTCACCAAAATTGAATGCGTCGTGGACACGATGCCCGGAGATCGGCGGGCGGACGTGATGATATGGACGGCAGGCGAAACACGGCTGGCCTTTGAAGTCCAGCACACCGCGCTTGACCCTAGGGAGATTTCAATTCGCGCCGGGGCATATGCAAGGACAGGAATTCGGCAGTGCTGGATACCGTTCCTCCGGCAAAACGTGTGGGAAAAGGGCAGGGCCGTTGAAGGCGGCTGGAAGATGGCAAGATATTTGCCAAGGCCTTATGAAAGCTGGCTTCACACGTTTTATCGCGATGGTGTTTGGATGTATGACCCTGCAACGGAAAGCTTTTGGCTTGCCACACTTGCCCCGCATATGCTGCACAAGCCGGAGCGGTCCTATATCGATCAGAGCGGCGATGAAGTTTGGGGTGGCGGCTATGATTACGAGGCTGAAAACCTGCGGGACCTTTCGCTTGCCGGTCCCTACAGATTGAGCGACTTGGAAGTTGTCCGAAAGCATGTCCCTGATCGGCTCATCAGGCCGCACCATTGGCCCGACGCGTGGGTTGCTTTCTTCCGACCTCGGGGAAATGACGGCGGAGCGCAGTCGGAGGCTTAAAACTTGTTCGAATGGCTTGTGAAACGCCTTCGATAGCCTGTCGAATCATCCTTTACTGAGCTATACGAGTTCGTCTTTTGTTTTCCCTTCGTTTCGTGTATCTTCCCGGCCCGCACGTTGGGTGATGATAGTGAACCCCGGCTTCCCTGATGGAGTCGGACGGGCAGAGGAGCGATATCAGGGACCGCGATATTCCGGTATCTGATGGAACGGAGACTTTTATGGAGCAAGAGTCCAGGCGATCGGTGGTCGAGGTTTGTGGCACATGCGGCAAGCTCGCCTTCGCCGACGATTTGGTGACTATTCCAGCATCGGAATATCTCGCTCTGCGATCGGCTGCGGAGGCCGGCCGCGCACGCAAGAGTTTGTCGACCTATCGCGCTGTCTCTCAAAATACCATTGCTCGCCGGCCGGAGCTCGCCGATTTCATCGTGGAGTGTGCCGCGACGATGACGACGAAAGAAGTCTATGAAGCCTGTCTTAGGCGGTTTGGCAGCGAAACGCCGTCACGGTCCACCATTGTTCGCTTCATCGCGGACATGAAGAGCGCCGCGATTTTGCCCGCTCTCCGCCGCTAATTTTCGCCCGCTCGTGAACCTTCCCGAACATCCGTGAATAATCCCGGACATTCCCAGAAATCGGCCTCCATTCCAGAATAAATAAAACAGGTACAGCGGAGGCCGATAAGCGGCTTTTGCTTATATGCCGGGAACCGCCCACCCACGTTCAATCCGCCGGTCTAAGCCGGCTCGCCCGAGGCATCGGATCTTTGCTTAGGTGGCTATGGCAGGGTCGCACAACGAAAAAACCGGACGGCAGGGGAGCCGTCCGGTTTTTACACATGAGCGCGGGCTTGCGGGGAGGGGGTGGGGAGGGGACGCCCGCGCGTCTGGAACTTAGAACTGGAACGCGACACTGCGGGACTGCGCGTCCCTCGTGGCGTTGTTTTCACGCACTGCGTTAATGATCGAGGAAACTGCGGTCGCCACGAACATGACGGAAATCAGGCCTGCCATCAGGGTCAGCGTCATGTACATCATCGTCGTCGTCCTTTTCGTCTCTCGTCCGGGTGCGCTGTCGATGGAACCTTTATCCCACATCGCGCACCCGGTTTCTGTTTCCTTGGGAACATGCGCTTCTTGTTATCATTGCGCTGTCCTCCGAACTTGACGCTATATAACCATTGATGATCCGAACCGGCCCTGAATGGGGCGTTCATCCGCCGTTCAGGTTTCTGGCTCACCCGGAAACCATGGATTTTCGGTTGCGCCGATACCACATCCATGACAAAAGGCGGGACCATTTTCGGCAGCGCGCGCAATGACAACAGCCTTCTATCCCGGTTCCTTCGATCCCCTGACCAACGGGCATCTGGACGTGCTGATCCAGGCGCTCAACATCGCCTCCAAGGTCATCGTCGGCATCGGCGTCCATCCCGGCAAGGCACCGCTGTTCTCCTTCGAGGATCGCGCCTCGCTGATCCGCCTGTCGCTCGAGGACGTGTTGCCGGACCGGATCGGCGACATCCAGGTGATCTCCTTCGACAATCTCGTCGTCGAGGCGGCGCGCGCGCATGGAACCAAAGTGCTGATCCGTGGTTTGCGCGACGGAACCGATCTCGACTACGAAATGCAAATGGCCGGCATGAACCGGCAGATGGCGCCGGATATCCAGACGGTGTTCCTGCCGGCCGGCACGGCGTCCAGGCCCATAACCGCCACATTGGTGCGCCAGATCGCCGCGATGGGCGGCGATGTCAGTGCTTTCGTGCCGAAGCCGGTGCTCGCCGCGCTCGAGGAAAAACGCCAACGCTGAGCCCTAAAACAACGGAGCTTCCATGATCTTCCTGAAATCCATCGCCGCGGCTGCATTTCTGCTGTTCGCCGGCCTTGCCGCCCAGGCATATGCCAATCCCAACCAGATCACCATCCAGCTCAAGAACGGTCCGGTGGTGATCCAGCTGATGCCGAATATCGCGCCACAGCACGTCAAGCGCATCGAGGAACTGGCTGCCAAGCACCAATATGACAATGTCGCCTTCCACCGCGTCATCGACGGCTTCATGGCCCAGACCGGCGACGTCAAGTTCGGCAATCTGAAGAAGGGTTTCGATCCGAACGCGGTTGGCACCGGTGGCTCCGACCTGCCMGACCTGCCGGCCGAGTTTTCGCAAGTGCCGTTCGAGCGCGGCACGATCGGCATGGCCCGTTCGCAGGATCCCAATTCGGCCAATTCGCAGTTCTTCATCATGTTCGCCCCGGGCGATTTCCTCAACGGCCAGTACACGGTGGTCGGCAAGGTCGTTTCCGGCATGGAATTCGTCGACAAGATCAAGCGCGGCGACCCGAACAATAACGGTTCGGTCAGCGATCCCGACCGGATGATCAAGGTCACGGTCGGTAAATAACACCAGGCATTTACGGAGGGTTGCTGAGCAGCCCACGTTCAGAATGCGTCGAGACAACAAGCAAGGAGAAAACCCATGGCCGAGATCAAGGATCCGGAAAACACGCTCATCATGGAAACCACCAAGGGCAAGGTCGTCATCGAGTTGATGCCGAACGCCGCGCCCGGCCATGTGGCGCGCATCAAGGAACTGACCCGCGAAGGCGCCTATGACGGTGTCGTCTTCCACCGCGTCATCAATGACTTCATGGCCCAGACGGGCGATGTCGAATATGGCAAGAAGGGCGGCAAGTCCTTCGATCCACGCCGCGCCGGCATGGGCGGTTCGGAAAAGCCGGATCTGAAGGCGGAATTCTCGGCGATCAGCCATGTGCGCGGCACCTGCTCGATGGCCCGCTCGCAGAACCCGAATTCTGCCAATTCGCAGTTCTTCATCTGCTTCACCGATGCGCCGTGGCTCAACAAGCAATATTCGGTCTGGGGCCAGGTGATCGAAGGCATGGACAATGTCGACAAGATCAAGAAGGGCGAACCGGTGGTCGACCCTGACGAGATCGTGTCGATGAAAGTCGCCGTGGACGTCAAGTAATCCGTTTTCGATGGACATCGGCCGCTCCGGGGCTTATGCGCCGGGGCGGTTTTCTTTTATGGCTATACTCCCTTAGCAGGGGAGCGCCTTCGAGTTTCTCATGCGTGTTGACCTTTTCGATTTCGAGCTTCCCGAGGAGCGGATTGCCTTGCGGCCGGCAAACCCGCGCGATTCTGCACGCCTGCTGGCGGTCGATCCGAACACCGAAACGCAGTTCTCGGACCTCGTCGTCCGAGACCTGCCGGATCTGCTGAATCCCGGTGACGTTCTGGTCTTCAACGATACCAAGGTCATCCCTGCGCAGCTTGAAGGCACGCGCATTCGTGATGAAGGGGCGGCGTCCGTCTCCGTCACCCTGCACATGCGCGTTGGCCCAAACGCATGGAAGGCCTTTGCCCGCCCAGGCAAGCGTATCAAGGAAGGTGACCGGCTGCAGTTCGGCCATTCCGGCAATGCCTGCCTGCTCGGCGCACTCGACGCTACCGTGACGGAAAAAGGCGAGGCGGGTGAGGTGACGCTGACCTTCGATCTGTCGGGCCCTGCGCTGGACGAGGCGATCGCCACGGTCGGCCATATTCCGCTGCCTCCTTACATTGCTTCGAAGCGCCCCGAGGACGACCGGGATCGCGCTGACTATCAGACGATTTACGCCAGGGAAGAGGGCGCCGTCGCAGCCCCTACCGCCGGCCTTCACTTCACGCCGCAACTGTTTGAAAGACTGGATCAAAAGGGCATTGAGCGCTGCTTCGTCACGCTGCATGTCGGGGCAGGGACCTTCCTGCCGGTCAAGGCCGACGATACGACCGAGCATCGCATGCATCACGAGATCGGCCACATCGATGGCGCCACCGCTGCAGCGCTCAATGCCGCCAAGGCGCGTGGCAATAAGGTGATCTGCGTCGGTACGACGTCGCTGCGGCTGCTGGAAAGCGCGGCGGACGATAACGGGCGTCTCTCCGCATGGTCCGGCAGCACCGACATCTTCATCACGCYGGGTCACCGCTTCAA
Organism: Rhizobium sp. P2_G2; assembly: GCF_056403555.1. Taxonomy (NCBI): domain Bacteria; kingdom Pseudomonadati; phylum Pseudomonadota; class Alphaproteobacteria; order Hyphomicrobiales; family Rhizobiaceae; genus Rhizobium; species Rhizobium sp. P2_G2. The sequence goes on along the minus strand of NZ_JBFUFF010000063.1, from coordinate 35,389 downwards.
AATCGTCGACCGGCTGATGACCAATTTCCACCTGCCGCGTTCGACGCTGTTCATGCTGGTCTCGGCCTTTTCCGGCCTCGAGACCATGCGCAGCGCCTACGATCACGCCATCCAATCCGGCTATCGCTTCTACTCCTATGGCGATGCCAGCCTGCTGACACGGAAAGACTGATGTCCGAAAAATTCGAATTCAAGCTGATCAAGACCGACGGCAAGGCACGGCGAGGGGAGGTGCGCATGCCACGCGGCACCATCCGCACGCCTGCCTTCATGCCCGTCGGCACCGTCGGCACGGTCAAGGCCATGTATCTCGATCAGGTGCGCGACACCGGCGCCGACATCATCCTCGGCAACACCTATCACCTGATGCTGCGGCCCGGCCCGGAGCGCGTCGCGCGCCTCGGCGGTCTGCATGAGCTGATCCGCTGGCCGTATCCGATCCTCACCGATTCCGGCGGCTTCCAGGTCATGTCGCTGTCGGGCCTGCGCAAACTCGACGAAAAGGGCGTGACCTTCAAAAGCCATGTCGACGGCTCGCTGCATTTCATGTCGCCGGAGCGTTCGATCGAAATCCAGGGCATGCTCGATTCCGATATCCAGATGCAGCTCGACGAATGCATAGCGCTGCCCGCGGAATCCAAAGAGATCGAGCGCGCCATGGAAATGTCGGTGCGCTGGGCCGAGCGCTGCAAGGTGGCCTTCGGCGACCAGCCAGGCAAGGCCATGTTCGGCATCGTCCAGGGTGGCGACCAGGCCGGCCTGCGGGTGAAAAGCGCGCAGGCGCTCGCAGCACTGGACCTCAAGGGCTATGCGATCGGTGGTCTCGCTGTCGGTGAGCCGCAGGATGTGATGCTGGAGATGATCGACACGGTCAACCCGCATCTGCCGACCGAAAAGCCGCGTTACCTGATGGGCGTCGGCACGCCCGACGATATCCTGAAATCGGTGGCGCGCGGCATCGACATGTTCGATTGCGTGATGCCGACGCGTTCCGGCCGCCACGGCCTGGCCTTCACCCGCCGCGGCAAGATCAACATCCGCAATGCCCGCCACGCCGAAGATATGCGGCCGCTCGACGAGGAATCATCCTGCCCGGCAGCGCGCAACTATTCCCGCGCCTATCTGCACCATCTCGTGCGCTCCAACGAGGCGCTCGGCGGCATGCTGCTGACGTGGAACAATCTGAGCTATTATCAGGATTTGATGAACGGCATTCGTGCGGCGATAGAGCAGGGTCGGTTCGCCGAATTCGCAGCGGAGACCCAGGAAAACTGGGCGAGGGGTGATCTGGCCCCGGTTTGAGCCGCGTCCGCCGCCGGCCCCATAAAGCATAGGGCGAGAGCAATTGCCTCGCCCTCGCCCAAGCTGTTTCCCTCATTCGGGAAAAATGATCCCGCTTATTCCTGGAATGTGCCGGCGTTCTTCGCGGCAACAGTCGCCAGGTAGTCCATCAGCGGCGGGTTGAGGCAATCATAGGGCTCGAGGCCAAGTTCTTTGAACCGGGCGCGGATGCCATCCATTTTCGACGGGCCGACGCCGGATTCGATCACCGACGAGACGAATGCCGCGAAGCCCGGTGCAGACCAACCGCTTTCGGCAAAACGTTCCGGATGGATGAAGCTCAGGCCCTTGAAGGCATGTTCGCGCTCGACCGGGCCATACATGTGCACGCCGCATTCCGTGCAGGCATGGCGCTGGATCAGCGCCGAGGGATCGACGACTTTGAGCTTGTCGCCGTTCTCGACCACTTCGACATTGTCCGTGCCGGTCACGGCAACGACGGAGAAGATCGCGCCGGCCGGCTTCCAGCACTTGGTGCAGCCGCAGGCATGGTTATGAGCGACGTCACCCTTGATCTTCAGCCGCACGGTGCGCGTCGTGCAGAGGCAGGAGAGCGTGCCGCCGGCGAAAGAGCCGCTGCCGGCCTTGACGCCGCCGTCGATAGAGGGATGCAATGCTACGGATGCCATGGAAAATCCTCCCAGATTTGCTTTTGAATATACCGTCCCAACAGGCACTCTTTCATGAGAGCCGATGTTTGGCAACATCATCCTCAGCACCAAAAAGGATGGCATGACGTCGCGCATAGACAAAATTCTCGGCAAGCGTTGTCGGGCAGGGTGCTTCGCCACCGTCCTTGAGCCGTGAACGGTCGAGACGGGCCGGAAAAGGAGAAACAAGATGCGTAGAATTGTTGCAGCGACATTCGTCAGCCTCGACGGCGTCATGCAGGCGCCCGGTGGGCCGGAGGAAGACCCGACAGGCGACTTCAGGTTCGGCGGCTGGACGTTCCCCATCTTCGATGAGGAGACGGGCGCCGCGCTCGGCGGCATATTCGAAAAACCGTTCGACCTGCTGCTTGGCCGCAAGACCTATGACATTTTCGCCGCCCATTGGCCGCATGCCGGCGACGACCCGATCGCGACCGCGTTCAACAGCGTGACGAAATATGTCGCAACCCATTCGCACGCCACGCTTGCCTGGCAGAACAGCAAGTCACTGGGTGATGACATTGTAGCTACACTCAAATCAATCAAACAGAGCGATGGTCCGGACCTGCTGATCCAAGGTTCAAGCAATCTCATCCAGACGCTGCTGCAGCATGCCCTGATCGACGAGTTCACACTTTTGATCTTTCCCGTCGTGCTGGGCAACGGCAAGCGGCTGTTCGGCAACGGCACCACGCCGTCGGCAATGAAGCTCACCAAATCGCGAAGCTTCGGCAGCGGCGTGATCGTGGCCACCTACGAACCTGACGGCGAGGTCAAGACCGGCTCGTTCCAGCTCACCGATCCGTCGCCCGAAGAAATTGAGCGACGCAAGAATTTGGCCTGAACAGCGCAAGGATCGGCATCCGGTCTCAAATATCCTTGCTGACCGTGTCCGCCACGATGGCGACGCCGTCGATCTTATAGCTGCCATCCGGCTGGCGCGACAGCTTATAGAGCGCGCGCCAGTTCCTGCCGTCCGTGCCGGTGATCAAAAGTTCATGGATGACGGTCGCACCGTCATCGACGGACTTGCTGCGGCCGAAAGCATAGTTGCCGGGATGATAGACCGGCGCGTAGCTCTTCTTGACTATGTCGAAGAAGACGGTCTTGTCGGGGAACTTTGTCTTGATGCCGGGCGCGGCAAAGGAATAGGCCGTGTCGGCATCATTCTTCAGAAAGGCATCGATCTGGGCTTCGATCACCTTGCGCGATGCGGTGATGGCAACGTCTTCGGCGTGGAGCGGCACAGCAGCAAGTGAAAGGGTGAAAGCGATGAGACAGGCAGGCATTGCACGCATGGCGGACCTCCAAATCATTTGCTCGTCGAAACCAGATCACAGGGAGCCGGCGAGCATTGTATACGGAGAGGCGGATATTCAAGATCACTGTCGCGTGATTGGACAATCGACGCCGAGTGCCACAGCCTATACGCAGGGTAGGGGATCAGCCACCGTCCTGCAAATGTATCACGAACACTTCGGTTGGCGTTATAGCCAACGAATTTTGGTGACAACGCGTTGAGATAATGCGCCTCCAAATAAATAGCTGCCAAAATAACTATTTGTGGTCACCATCGCTCGCAAGTGTAGCCTCCCTCGCCATTGAATTTTCCTTGACTGGCTTTCTGAAATCGACTGCACTTTACTACAGAGGTGCCAGTCGAGACGCGGCGGGATTACTCAGTCAAAACACAATCAAGGAGCGACAATAACTATTTTTTCGCGCCCGTACTCTCGATCTGGACATTGGGGCGGTCATGGTGCGATAGTTAAGCATTAGCTAACTTACCGACCAGCCGCCTTGAGCTGCATCATCGGTTTGCGGCGGTCGCGCTGGAGGGTTCCAACCTGGGGAGGATTGGAGCATGACCGCTAGGAGCATCGGAGGGCATATCCATCTGGGCGGTGGCTTTACGCCAGAGGAAAAGGCAAAGATCAGGACCGTAATCAAGGACGCCTATGAGAATTCGGCGAGCGCCAAGGCCATGTTTAACCGCCTGGGTGTCTCGGAGCCAGATCTTACGATCAAGAAGGGCGACGGTTTCCATGGCAACCCGGATACCAACGTCGTTACCATCGATCTCGGCAACTATCTCACGGATCGCACCGTCATCGATGCACATGGAAAGGCGGTAAACTATACTCTGCAATTCGCGCTGCTTCATGAAATCTCGCATGCGCTGAACAATCTTCACGATCCGACGCCGCAGCAATTGGCAGCACACGATTATGTCGGGGACAATGTGCGCTACGAAAATCTCATGCGCGACGAACTCGGCAAGGACGCGAGAACGTCCTACTACAATATCATGAAGAACAATGAGTTTGCCGACCGGCAACCCGGTTTCGACAACGGCTATACGCACGGAGCGAAGATCGACCTCGGGGTCATTTCAAATCACACGACCGGTGCAGTCATCGATACAACGAGCCTGGGATCGTCCAGCGACCTCCTGATAGGMGGAAGCGTGGCGAACAACATGTTCACGTCCGGCGCGGGCGTGGATTTCCTGTATGGTTTCAAAGGCTTGGACAAATTGGACGGAGGCGACGGAGACGACTTTCTGTTCGGTGGCGACGACAACGATATCCTGATCGCCGGCACGGGCAGCAACACGCTCGATGGCGGCACCGGCAAGGACCTAGCCGAACTCACCGGCTTCAAGTTCACGAATACGCTCACCGTGGCCGGTGACACCCGCACCTTCGTCAATCAGATCACTGGCGAGCAAAATGTCCTCAAGAATGTGGAAACCGTTCGCTTCACGGCATCGAGCTTACCGTTGCCCACGGCAATCACGTCCACCTTCGTCGCCCCCGACAGTGCAACAACGCTTGTGCAGAACGATGACGGCTCGCAGGAAGCCTCTTTGACGCAAGCGTTCGAAAAGGGGTTCAAGTTCTTTGGCACGAAATACACGTCGGTCTTCGTCAACAACAATGGCAATCTGACATTTGGCGGCGCGCTGAGCGGCTACACGCCCGGCACGATCGGCGGGAATTCGGGTTTGCCGATCATCGCCGCTTTCTGGGCGGACGTAGATACCCGCGGCGGCGGCGGGACTGTGTCTTACGGCTACAACGCTTCCCATGACAGCTTCGTCGCCACATGGAGCAACGTCGACTATTTCAACGCAACGGCCACGGACCATGCCAGCCTCAAAAACTCCTACCAGATTGAGATCTTCGACCAAGGGGCCGGCGATGCCGAAATCGTCATCCGCTATGGCGACCTCAATTGGACGACCGGCGATGCCTCCGGCGGCTCGGGCGGCCATGGTGGCACGGTCGCACGTGCTGGCGTCAATTCCGGCAACGCGGCCTTCCAATATGAAATGCCCGGGTCGGGAACTGAGGCCGCAATGCTCAGCCTCAACGCGACGAGCAATTGCGATCGCGCCGGCGTCTGGCGGTTCTCCGTTCACAATGGCACGATCATAGAGGATGCGGGCGCGCCCGACGCCCACCACAGTGTGGATATGGACTGGGCCATTCTCTGAGCCTCTCGCTGCAGCTGCAGTTAGCAGCGGTTATGCCTCAGACCACGAGAGCGTCGTACCACGTCACTCAAATGCGGGGAGAGTGACATTCTTACTTTGCTGAGTCAGGACATTCTAACTTTGCGCCTACATCCAATGATCGCATAAGATAGATTATGGAACTTACGGATGGTTCTGATCCCATTGCTTTTTCACCTGAGCCGCCGTTTGCAACGTTGTGAATGTCTTCAAGGTTCGTATTGGCATCTCAACACGGGTCATCACAGTTTCGCGATAAACCTATCCGGGCCTCTCGCGTTCTGCGTTATCATGATCGCGGAGCCCAAAACGGCACACCCGGAAATTTTTGCTTCACGACTATTCAATTCTTTTGCCGCAGACTAGCCGGAAATAACAGGGCCATTTCATGCTCGGTTTTATTTTCGGCTTTAACGCCCGTCTTGGACGCCTGGCCTATTTTCTCAGCTGCATTGCCTTCGGCGTCGGCGTGACCGTCCTTGCCATTCTTCTTGTTGTGGGTCTTTCTCGCGACGGCGCTGCGGACGCCGCACACCGTCCAGACATGGCAGTGGCGATCGCCATCATCGTCCTCGTCATACTGGCGATATGGTTGGGAACTTGCCTTGTGTCCATGCGCGTCCGGGATATTGGCTGGAACCCGGCAATCGTCCTGCCGGTCTTGTGGGCAATCATTGCTGCCGACGCCTGTGTTGCCGTGCTTGTCCCCGATTGGGCCTTGCCCGGCGAGCGATTTGGAACAGTCTTCGGCGCGGCGATCAACTTCGTGTTCAATCTTACACTGACCTTCTGGCCGGGTGCCGGCTATGACGCATCGGCAGTCAGCGTCCCCGACGCATTCAAGCCGCGCAGCGAGCCCGCCATGCACCCCTCCGCCGCCGCGGCAAAGCCGGCGCAGCAGCCCGCACCGGCGACGCGACAAGCACCAGCCGGCAGGAAAACCTTCGGTCGCCTCGGGCAGCAGCACTGAGACGGCGTCAGGACGCCATTGGCAGCGGTCCATATTTGGCTGGCGCGACGATCACCTGTTCGCTTGCCATTTCAGCCGTCGTCGACTCGTTTTGTCGCCGGGCCGTCCGATAGCGGTTCGGCGCCACGCCGACCACGCGCTTGAAGGCGTTGCTGAACGCGCTTTCCGATGTGTAGCCGAGCTGGTAGGCCAACGCCGAGACCGGCAGGCTCGCATCGCGCAAGGCGCGTTCTGCAAGCCGCATCCTCCAGGCGATCAGATAGCTGAGCGGCGCCACGCCGGTCACCGACTTGAAGCGCAGCGCAAATGTCGTGCGCGACATGCCGACAGCCTTGGCGAGTTCGCCGAGTTGCCAATTGCGGCCAGGATCGCCATGCATCATTCTCAGCGCCGGCGCAATCTGCCTGTCGCCGATGGCTTTCAACCAACCGACCGGCAGCTCGGCCGCCTCGATATGGGTCCTGAGAACCTGCACGAACATCAGCTGCGCCAGCTGCCGCGACGCCACGACCGACCCCGGCTGGTCGGCAACCATTTCACGATAGAGCTGGTCGAGGATCCAGCGTAGCGCCACCGCTTCGATCGAGCCGGCGCGGACGTGGATCATGGCCGGCAACATGTCGAGCAGCAGATCGCTGGCATCTGCATCGACCGCGACATGGCCGCCTAGATAAAAGAAATCCTCGCCCTCGCCGACCCGCGCGATCCGGTCGACACGATTGCGGAATAGCGTGACAGCATCTGCAGGCGGAAGCGCAAGATCGCTCGCGAGACGGAACGGATGGCGGCCGTCGAACAGCACGACATCGCCCGCTTCAAGCCGGACCGGCTCCGCCTGGCGGTGAATCTGCAGCCAGCAGCTGCCCTTGACGATCGCGCCGCATTTGATGGCGCTCGGCTTTGGAAATTGCAGTGACCAGTTCTGCCCGGCGAAGAAACCGCCGGACATCAGGCAGCGCGCGTCGAGAAGCGTGAGCATGTCGGAAAGTGGATCGGACATCATAAGCTGAACGATGGCGCAAGTAATTCGGATTTGCAAGCATTCAGAATCCCGACGCGGAGGCGTAAACAGGCTCCCAGGACGAAAGGAGACCAATTCATGACCACACCACAGGCGCCTATCGGTTCCGGTTTCGGAGCCGCCTCGACCGCAGAAGAAGTGATCCGTGGCATCGATCTCGATCTGACCGGCAAGACGGTGATCGTCACAGGCGGCTATTCCGGCATAGGACTGGAAGCAGCCCGCGTCTTCCTGGCGGCAGGCGCCGAAGTGATCGTACCGGCGCGCGACCAGCAGAAGGCTAGGGCGGCTTTAGCCCCCTTCCCTGCGATCAAGCTCGAAACGCTCGACCTGATGGACCCATTGTCGATTGATGCGTTTGCCGCCCGCTTCCTCGCGTCGGGCCGACCGCTGCATATCCTGCTCAACAACGCCGCCGTGATGATGAACCCATTGACGCGCGACGCTCGCGGCTATGAATCGCAGTTTTCGACCAATCATCTCGGCCATTTCCAGCTGACGGCGCGGCTTTGGCCGGCGTTGAAGAAGGCATACAAGGCGCGCGTCATTGCCGTTTCATCACGCGGCCATGTCTTCTCGCCGGTCGATTTCGACGATCCGAATTTCGAGCGCCGCGCCTATGATCCACGCGTCTCCTACGGCCAGTCGAAGACCGCCAATGCCTTGTTTGCGCTGAAACTTGCCAGCATCGGCCTGCCCTATGATGTCAGCGCCTTTTCGCTGCATCCGGGCGGTATTCTTGCCACAAACCTGGCGCGGCATCTGCCGCCCGAGGCGATCAAGGCGTCGGGCTATGTCGATGAAGAAGGCAATTTCATCATCGATCCTGAGCGCAACATGAAGACGATCGAACAGGGCGCTGCGACCAGCGTCTGGTGCGCGACGAACCCGATGCTCGAAGGCAGGGGTGGCGTCTATTGCGAGAATTGCGATATCTCCGCCGCCCACCCGGCCGACTCCACCGACTTGCTCGGCGTCCGGCCCTGGGCCATTGATCCGGTCGCAGCCGATCGGCTATGGACGTTGAGCGAGCAGATGACTGGTGCGCGCTTCGACTAGAGTTCGCTGGCCGGCGCCGTCATTGCGACGGCACTGGCTTTCTGTTCGCGAGAAGATCGAGGACAATGCCGGCGCCATGCAGGCCCGGCGGTTCGATCGTCGACATGCGCTCGAAGATCGTGTCGAAGCCGGAGAGCATGGCGGCGCGTTCCGGCGTATCCGTGCTCAGGCGCTCCATCCAGCGAGCCAGCGCCGTCGGGCGGATGAACTCGTCGAAATATTCCGGCACGACCGGATAGTCTGCGATCAGGTTCGGCAGCGCGCCGCTCCACGCCTTGATTCGGTTCAGGACCATGCGGATGAGCACATCGGTCTTGTAGGTGGAGATCGTCGGGATGCCGGTGAGCGCCAGTTCGAGCAGCACGGTGCCGGATGCCGCGAGCGCAGCGTCTGCCTGCTCGAACACCTGCCACTTCGCGGCTTCGCCGACGAAAATCTCCGGCTTTTCGGACCAATCGGCGGTGATATCGCGGACATTGCGTTCCTGGTGCGGCACGGTCGCGAGCAGAAGCCGGAAGCGATCGCCCCTCTCCCGCATGATCCGCACCGTTTCGCCGAACAGCGGCAGCAGACGCTTGACCTCGTGGTTGCGCGAGCCAGGCAATAGCAGGATGTTCTTTTCTGCAGGCAACGCCTTGCGACGCTCGATCAGCGTTGTCCGCGCCGCCAGCAGTGACGGCAGCGCGCGCAAGCGGTGGCCGATATAGGTGGTTGGCGGTCCACCAAGCCGCACCATGGCCTCGGGCTCGAAGGGCAGCACGGCCAGCACATGGTCGACATAGCCGCGCATGCGCGGCGCGCGATATTCCTTCCAGGCCCAGACGCTCGGACAGACATAATCGACCACAAGCAGGTCCGGCAGCRTTTCCCGGACCTTCTTCGCGACGCGATGGGTGAAGTCGGGGCTGTCGATGATCAGCAGCATGTCGGGCCGCGCCGCGATGATCGCATCGGCTGTCTTGCGGATGAGCGATAGAAGCCGCGGCAGGTTCCTGACCACGGCGACGAAGCCCATGATGTTGATCTCTGCGAAATCGAAGAGCGACACCAAGCCCTGCTCGGCCAGCGCCGGCCCACCGACGCCAACAAGCGCGACTTCCCGCCCGGTCCTGGCTTTAAGCGCTGCAATCAGGTCGGCGCCCAGCAGGTCGCCCGAGGATTCGCCGGCAACCACGGCAACCTTCAGCGCCGGCCCAGTCATGGCTCACCGCCGATCGATGCCGGATCGATGCCAGTGACGAACATGCCATGGCTATCCGCGAAGGCCCTCACCTCCTGAGCGTCGAGCAGCAGCGATCGCCCAGCCTCGAGCGCCACGCCAGCCAGTCCGGCAGCCTCGGCATTGCGGATGGTCGCCAGACCGGCTGAGGGCAGGTCGACACGCACATCCTGTTGCAGCTTGCAGAGTTTTACCAGCACCCCGCGGCGACTGGCCGAAATGCGTCCCGCCGCCTTGAGATCAGCGACACGCCCCACCATGGCGTCGGTGCCTTCCGGCCCTTCGAGCGCCACCACCCTGCCCCCGACGGCGACGGCCCCCTGCCCTATGTCGAGGCTGCCGATCATTCGCGCCGCTTTCACGGCGGCAGCGATGTCCCTGGCGTCGGCGTCGGACGGCGCAATCTTTCCAACGGGCCCGATTTCGGCGAGCAGCGACGGTGCCACGTCCTGGACGCTGATCACCTTGCGCTTGCCGTTTTCGAGCAGCGCGATCACCGCGGTGAGCACGGCATTGTCGCCGCCGCCGGCAAGCAGCCGGATCATTCGCGGGATCCTGAACAGGCTGCCGATGCCGAGCCGCATTTCGCGGAGTGGCGGGCGACGCGATACGCCGCCGGACATTATGATCCGGTCGACGCCAAGCCTGTCTGCTTGTTGCTTGAAATGCGAGATTTCGCCGATGCCGATCTTCATGTGGTCGAAACCAGACCAGTCCACTGCCGGTTCGCCCTTGAGCACGAAGATAAAAGGATTGTCGTCCCTGTCGCGCGCCGCTTCGGCGACATAAAGCGGCAGCTTGCCGCTGCCCGCGATGATCGCCAGCCGGCCGCGTTCAACCTGCTGGCCCATCAGGTTCTCCGGTCAGGGTTTCGGCCGGTTGGGTGACGACAGCGCCCGCTCGGCGTCAGCCGCGATGAAGTCGAGGATTTCAAGCACTTCCTTGCAATCGAGATATTTTTCTCGGATCGCGGCTGCGGCGACACGAACGGCTTCCTCGCCCTCGAATATCTCCTTATAGGCCTTGCGGACCTTGTGAATCGTCTCGCGCGAAATGCCGGCGCGGCTCATGCCGACAACGTTCAGGCCGCTCAGCACGCCCGGATTGCCGTTCAGAATGCCGTAGGGGATCACGTCATAGGCCACGCCGGTCAAGCCGCCGATGAAGGCCTGGCGGCCGACGCGGCTGAACTGATGCACGGCCGAACCGCCGCCGAAGATCGCCCTGTCCTCGACCGTCACATGGCCGGCAAGCAGGACATTGTTTGAGAGGATGATGTGATTGCCGAGCTTGCAGTCATGGGCGACGTGGCTATAGGCGAGAAACAGGTTGTTGTCGCCCACGGTCGTGATGCCGCCGCCATCAACCGTGCCGGTGTTCATCGTCACACCTTCACGGATCGTATTGTTGCTGCCGATGACAAGGCGCGTTTCCTCACCACTGTGATGGACGCTTTGCGGATCGGCGCCGATCACTGCATTCGGGAAAATCCTGTTGCTGTTGCCCAGCGTCGTCAGGCCGGTGACAACGACATGGCTCACGAGCTCCACATCATTGCCGAGCACGACTTTCGGGCCGACATGACAGAAAGGGCCGATCGTCACATTGTCACCGATCACCGCGCCGTCTTCGACGATCGACAGCGGATGAATACGCGCCGACTGAGATATAGTGGTCATTCTTTGCCCTTGGCCATCATCATGGCACCGACATCAGCCTCGGCGACGAGCTGTCCGTCGACCTTCGCGTCGCAATGATACTTCCAGATATTGCCGCGCTGCTTCTGCTTCGTCACATGGAATTCGACGCGGTCGCCGGGAACGACCGGCCTGCGGAAGCGGGCATTGTCAATGGTCATGAAATAGACGAGATCGGAACCGCCGCCGCGTTTGAGTGCGCAAATCGCGCCCGCTGTCTGCGCCATGGCCTCGACGAGCAAGACGCCGGGCATGATCGGCTGATCCGGAAAGTGGCCGGTGAATTGCGGCTCGTTGAAAGTGACGTTCTTGATCCCAATCGCAGAATCATCGCCGTTGATCTCGATGATCCTGTCGATCATGAGAAACGGATAGCGATGCGGCAACAATTTCATGATTGCGGTAATATCCAATGCGGTGAGGACTTTGCCGTTTTCCTCGCTCATTTGGTCCGTTCCCCCTTACCCTTGTAATCCGATCTCTGCATGATCTCCGCGATGTCGCGCATGAAACTCTTGTACGGCCGCGCCGGAATGCCTCCGTATTGCTGTCCAGCCGGAATGTCGGTGATCACGCCGCTCATCGCCGCGATCTGCACGCCCGAGCCGATGGTGATATGGCCCTTGATGGCGCAGGCGCCGCCGATCTGTACCCCATCGCCGATGATGGCGCTACCGGCAATTCCGACACCGGAAACAATGGCGCAATGCCTGCCAATCCGGACGTTGTGCGCGATCTGCACCTGATTGTCGATCTTCGTGCCTTCGCCGATGACGGTGTCATCCATGGTGCCGCGGTCGATGGTGGTGTTGGCGCCGACCTCGACATTGTCCTGAATGATGACCCGGCCGATCTGGACGATCTTCTCCATGCCAGCACGGCCCGGCGCATAGCCATAACCGTCCTGGCCGATGCGGGCACCGTTGTGGATAATAACGCCGTTTCCAAGATAAGCGCAGATGACGCTGGCACCTGCAGCGATCGAACAATTCCGGCCGATCTTGACGTCATGGCCGATCACGGCCGCAGCCCCGATCCTAGTTCCCGAACCGATCCTGGCATGAGCGCCGATGACAGCCATCGGTTCGACCGTGACATTTTCCTCGAGCACAGCCGTCGGGTCGACAAAGGCGCTCGGATGAACGCCCTCGCCGCTGACATTCGGCTTTGGCTGCATGGCATCGGGATGCAGCAGCGCCCCAGCCTTGGCAAAGGCGGTATGCGGATCGACGCCAATGAGCACGGTCACATGCGACGGGATCCGCGCAGCCAGTGCTTCGGCGCAGATCACCGCCGTAGCCTCGCAGGTATCGAACTCGCCGAGGCCGCGCTTGGAAAGGATATAGCAGATATCGCCGTCCTTGGCGCGATAAACGGGAGCGACGGCTCTGACCTGCCTGCTGGCCRCATCCGGATTCATCAAGCGCAGATCGAGGGCATGGGCAAAATCATCAAGCCGCATGCCCCCATGAGGCGGAAAGAACTCCGAATGGGTCATCACATACCATTCCAGAGCGCGCCTCTAAAGCCGCCCTGGACCGAATTGTTAGAACGAGGTCGAGATGCCGAACTTCAGACGCTGCTGAATGTCGAAGTCCTGCTTCATGAAGGGAATGGCATAGTCGACACGCAGCGGGCCGAACGGCGACGCCCAGATCAAGCTCGCACCGGCCGAAGCGCGCAGGTTCATATCCACACCCTGCGGATCCTTGCCCTTGACCTTTACATCGTTGCCATAAAGCGTGCCGGCATCCATGAACAAGCCGCCGCGGAAGCCGGAATCCACCGAAACACCCGGCAGCGGGAACGTCACTTCGGCCGAAGCCACAAAGTAGGTCGTGCCGCCAAGCGGGTCCTGGTTGCGAATCATGCGCGGACCGATACCGGTATCGGCAAAGCCACGGATATCGTTGGAGTCCAGGCTGAACTGGTCGAAGACATGCAACTGGCCGCCATTGAGCGCGGTCACGTAGCCGGCCGAACCCGACAGCGATCCGACCATGTCCCAATCATCCGACATCGTGTAATAACCGCGCACCTTGCCGCTGACTTTGTAGAAACGCGAATCTCCACCAAGGCCGGCGATTTCGTTGGTCAGCGAGGCGACGATACCTTCATGCGGCAGCGTCTGCGTGTCCAGCGTATTGTAGTTCAAGGAGTTGGAAACCGACGAGGTGACCCACGGGCTCCGGTGCACCAAATGACGATAGGGTTCGGACAGAGCACGTATGTTGTCCGAGGTATAATCCATCGATTTATAGTTGTAGCGGAACGTGGTCGTCAGATCGTTGTTGATCGGCGCCGTGACGCGCAGCGAGAAACCATTGTCCTGATAGTCGTAGTTGTCGTAAATCTGGCTTTCCGACCTGAAGATATCGAAGCCCGCCGCGAGCCGGTAACCGAGGAAATACGGCTCGGTGAACGAGAGCGTATAGTTGCGCGTCAGCGCACCGCCGCTTGCCGACACGCGAATATACTGACCGCGGCCGAGGAAGTTCTTTTCTTCGATCGAAGCTTCGACGATGAAGCCTTCGCCGCCGGTCGCATAACCGGCGCCAATACCGAAATTGCCGGTCGACTGATCGGCGACATCGACGATGACGACGACGCGGTCCGGCGCGCTGCCCGGCTGGGTGGTGATATTGACCGAGCTGAAATAACCCAGACGCTCAAGCCGGCGCTTGGCCTCTGCGAGCTCCTGTTGATTGAACGCATCACCTTCGCTGATATCGAATTCGCGACGGATGACGTAATCGCGCGTCGACGTATTGCCGCGAATTTCGATACGCTCGACATAGCCGCGCTCGCCCTGGTCGACGAGATAATCGACGGCGATCGTCTTGTTGGCCATGTCGCGGTTGCCGCGCGGCGTGACGCGTGCAAACGGATAGCCCGCCGCGGCAACACGCTTCGAAATCGCATCCAGAGAATCCTGGACGTCGCGTGCACGATAGGTGCTGCCTTCCTGGCTGTCCGCAAGGCTCTTCAGATCGTCGGCATTGACACCTTCGACCGTGCTCTCGACCTGAACCGGCCCGAACTTGTAACGCTCGCCTTCGTCGACGACAAAATTGATCGTGTACTTGTTGGTCGACGGATCAAGCTGTGCATTGGACGAGATGACGCGGAAATCCGGATAGCCGTGGTTATAGTAGAACTGGCGCAGCGCCTCTTCGTCGGCACGCAGCTTGTCCGCGTCATAAATGTCCGTGCGGGTGATGAACGAGAACCAACCGGTCTGCTTCGTCGCGATCACGGCGCGCAACCGGAAGCCGCTATAGTGCGTATTGCCGGTGAAGTTGATGTCTTCGATCTTGGTGCGATCGCCCTCATTGATGACGAAAGCGAGGTTGACGCGGCCATTGCCGACCGGCGCGGTCTGCGTGGTGATCTGCACGTCGGAGCGGCCGATCGCGGCATAGGCGCGACGAATGGACTGAATATCAGCCTCGACGATGGCCTCGCTGTATGGGCCAAGCGGCTGAGTCTTCACCAAAGTGACGAGCTTGTCGTCCTTGATCTTGCGGTTGCCGTTGAAGACCACCTGATTGATCAGCATGTTCTCGTTGACGGTGACCACCAGCGTGCTGCCGGAGACATTGATGCGCACGTCGGAGAAGAAGCCCGTCGCATAGAGCCGCTTGATCGACATATCGATATCGGCGGCCGAGAAATTCTTGCCAGGCGTGATCGTCAGGTTGGCGCGGACCGTGTCAGCGCCGACGCGCTGGGCGCCCTTCACCTCGATATTGCGGATGACCGCAGCCTCAGAAATGGTCGGCGTCACCAGCACCATGGTTCCAGCAGAAGTCAAGACGCTGGCCGTAATCGCCAGGATCGATACCGCGTTCCGAAATCTAGAACTACCATTCATTTTAACGTCTTACCTTTTCCGTTACACGGCTACCGGCATGCGGCCGCAGAGGGCCACTTTTGCCGTTTTACCTGCTTTTTCCTTACAAGCAAGTGAGTTGGTTAAATTCTATTTACTTCGTTTCAATGCGTGGCCTATCGGCCACTTTAGCATCGAAACAAGGTAAATTTTCCCTTGCTTATCCGAAACTTCCCCTTACCCGAGCGAAGCGGCTATATCGTTCCAGGTTGCAAAAACCATCAGACACAACACAAGCGCAAGCCCCACCTTGAATGCAACACCCTGCGCCATTTCTCCGAGGGGCCGTCCCCTCAGCGCCTCGATCGCATAAAACAATAAATGGCCGCCATCAAGTACCGGTATCGGCATCAGATTAAGTAACCCGATCGATACCGACAGGAACGCTGCCAAGCTCATCAGCGGGACAAATCCAAGCGTGGCAACCTGTCCCGAAACTTGGGCGACGCGGATCGGACCGCCGATCTGGTCCGGTTTCAGCCGCGCGGTAAGCAGATTGCCGATATAATCGAAGGTCCCTGTGACAATATTCCACGTCTCCATGGTCGCCTGGGCGACCGCTTCCAAAGGCGAATACCGAATCAGATGCCGGCTACCGTCAGCCGCGCCTCCCTCGACTCCGATCGTTGGCACGTCGATCTTGTTGCCAAAGGGATCCTTGCGCGCCATCACTTTCGGCACGACACGCAGGCTGACATCCTTGTCCATGCGTTTGACGGTCAGCACGATCGGGATATCAGGGCGTGCCGTGACATAGCGGACCAGGTCATCGAAGGTGTCGATCGACCGGCCGTCGGCAGCGAGGATATAATCGCCCTTCTGTATACCGGCGACCGCGGCCGGCGAGTTCTGCTCGACTCCAGTGACCACCGGATCGACGATATAGCGGCCGACAGTCATGAAGATCAGCGACAGGATGAAGATCGACAGGACGAAATTGGCGATCGGCCCAGCGGCGACCGTGGCCGCCCGTTTCCACAGTGCTGCGCCGAGAAAAGTCTTGGCGCGCTCCTCCGGCGGCAGTTCCTCGACCGCATCGAAATCGGGCCGGCTCGATGCATCCTCATCGCCATAGAATCGCACATAGCCGCCAAGCGGCACGGCCGAGACCTTCCAGCGCGTTCCACGGCGATCGGTAAAGCCGACAAGCTCTGGGCCGAATCCGAGCGAGAAGGCCATGATCTTGATGCCGCACCAGCGGCCGACCAGGTAGTGGCCCATCTCGTGAATGACGACGATGATCGAGATGACCAGGACAAACGCCGGTATCATCAGCACCAACGGGTTTTCAGCCAAACCGCTCATCATCCCAACCCTTTATTCCCCTGTCCGACGCCTGGAGATCATTGACCGATCACCAGGCTGCCGGCGTCCTTCACCAGGCTGCCGCTTGCGACAGCCAGGGCCAACCCGCCTAGAAATGCCACAAAGCAGGCAAAAACAAGTCCGTCAACCCGGTCCATCACACCGCCATGGCCGGGAATCAGGCGACTCGAATCCTTGACGCGAAAGCGTCGCTTGATCCAGGATTCGAAGAGATCGCCAATCTGCGAGGCGACCGACAGCAGAAGGCAGATGGCGGCAAGCCCCAGACTGACCGGCTGATGCGCCAAAAAGATCACCAACAACCCGCCCGCGACACCCGCCACCGCGCCACCGATCGCGCCGGACCAGGTCTTTCCCGGCGAAATGGGGGGCGCCAGCTTTGGCCCGCCAATGGCACGGCCGACGAAATAGGCCAGAATATCGGTCGACCAGACAATCCCGAACAGAAAGAGAATTGTGATCAGACCGCCGCCCGTCGTTCCGCGCAATGCCGCCAGCGACAGGCCGGAAAGACCAGAATAGAACAGGCCGCCGGCCAGCCAGTAGCCGCGCCGCCGGATCGCGGCAATGATGATCGCAACAACTGTAAAGCCAATGAGCAAGACCAGGCTCGATATGTAGCCGCTTCCGGCGCCGTGAAAGATATATTCGACGGCAACCACGACGACCCCGGCAAAGCCGAAAGCAGTGAGCCGGCTTCTGCGCGACTGGCCGGTGATCGTCACCCATTCATAGAAGATCAGGATGGAAATCAGCGCCGCCAGCAGGCTGAACACCATGCCGCCGATCCAGGTCGCGGCAAGCACCACGACAGCGAGCACGATGCCGGAAATGATGCGTAGCCTGAGCTCTGGGCTCATTATGACACCGCGGCGGCGAGACCGCCGAATCGCCGTTCGCGCCCAGAATATTTGGCGATTGCAGCATAGAAGGTCTCGCGGCTGAAATCCGGCCAGAATTCCGGCACGAACAGAAGTTCGGTATAAGCCGACTGCCAGAGCAGGAAATTGGAAAGCCGTTCCTCGCCGGAGGTCCGGATCAAGAGGTCGGGATCGGGCATGCCATAGGTGTCGAGCTCGCGATCGAGCGCCACCGCATCGATTTGCTCGGGCCGCATCGCGCCGCTCTGCACCTTCAATGCAAGCTTCCGGGCGGCGCGTGCGATCTCGTCGCGCGAACCGTAATTGAAGGCGATGACGAGCGTCAGCCCGGTATTGTTGCGGGTGGTTTCCTCCGCTTCCAGGAGAAGCGGCAGGATATCGCCCCTGAGATTGTCGCGCGAACCGATCACGCGGATGCGGACGTTTTGCGCATGCAATTCGGCGAGGTCGCGGCGGATGAAGGCCTTCAACAGACCCATGAGGTCGTTGACCTCCGTTTCCGGCCGGGTCCAGTTCTCCGAGGAGAAGGCAAAAAGCGTCAGATAGGAAATACCGACGTCGCCTGCGACCCTCACCGCCTCGCGGACAGCTTCCACACCCTTGCGGTGGCCCATGGTGCGCGGCAGGCCGCGTTGTTTGGCCCAGCGGCCATTGCCATCCATGATGATGGCGACATGAGCAGGGACCTTCGCGGTCAGATTTGCATCCATCTGTAGCYTCTGCCTCCTGATCGAGGAATAACCCCGACATTAAACCTGCATGATTTCCTTTTCCTTATCGTGAAGCAAGCGATCGATCTCTGAAATCGTCTCGTCCGTCATCTTCTGCACTTTTTCGGAATTGGAACGGCTCTCGTCCTGGCTCATATCGCCGTCCTTTTCGGCTTTTTTAAAGCCATCCATGCCATCGCGGCGCACATTTCGCACCGCGACCTTGGCCTTTTCGGCATAGTCATGCGCGACCTTGACCAGCGACTTGCGGCGCTCTTCGTTCAGCTCCGGCAGCGGGATGCGCATGTTCTGGCCTTCGATGATCGGGTTGAGACCGAGATTGGACTCACGGATCGCCGTTTCCACCGCCTTGACCATCGAGCGGTCCCAGACATTGACGGCCAGCATGCGCGGCTCGGGTACGGTGATATTGGCCACCTGGTTGAGCGGCACGCGCGAGCCATAGGCCTCGACCTGCACCGGATCAAGGACATTGGCGGAGGCACGGCCGGTTCTCAGCGAGGCGATGTCAGCCTTGAACGCGGCGACGCCGCCTTCCATGCGGCGCTTCAGCTCTTTGAGATCGATATTGGAATTCGTAGCCATTTTCTGTCTCCCTGACCGGCGCCCGACCGCCGGCACACTTCTCTAGTTGTCTTTAACGATCGTCCTGCGGCCACCGCCGGTCAGGATCTTCGCGAATTCGCCCTTCTCATGGATCGAAAAGACGATGATCGGGATGTGATTTTCGCGCGCAAGAGCGACGGCTGCAACATCCATGACAGCCAGGCCTTTTTCAAGCATTTCCGTGTGCGTGAGCGTATCGAAACGGGTCGCATCCGGCACTTTCTTCGGATCGGCGGAATAGATGCCGTCGACCTGGGTCGCCTTGAAGATCGCCTCTGCCCCCATTTCAGCGCCGCGCAGGGCGGCAGCCGAATCGGTGGTGAAGAACGGATTGCCGGTGCCGCCGGCGAAGATCACCACGCGGCCGAGCGACAGATGATAGAGCGTTGCCCGCTGCGAGAAGCTCTCGCAGATTTCCGGCATGGCGATGGCCGAAAGGACCACGGTGTCGATGTCGAGCTTGCGCAGCGAGGTGGCAAGCGCCAGCGCGTTGATCACGGTCGCCAGCATGCCCATATGGTCGCCGGTCACGCGGTCTCCGCCCTTGGACGCCACCGCCACGCCGCGGAAAATGTTGCCGCCGCCGACCACGACGCCGACTTCCACCCCGAGCGCCCGCGCTTCGGCGATATCGCCGGCAATGCGGTCGGCCACCGTCACATCGATGCCGAAGCCCTGCGAACCCATGAGGGCTTCACCGGATGCCTTGAGCAGAACCCGTTTGTAGATCGCTTCTGATGTCATGTTTTCCCCGTTTCGCCGGACCTGGTTGCCGCGCGCCCGATGCTTCAGGCGGGCGTGGCCAATCTCAGTGCTGCCAGTTGCGGCGAGATTGGAGCTTAGACGCGAGAGTCTTGAAGTTCTTCGAGCCGGATACACGAAGGGCATCGCGTTGTCACGCGATGCCCGACTTATTTGCACGGTTMTTGATGAACCTAATGTTACTTCTTCACCGCAGCCGCGACTTCGGCGGCGAAATCGGTCTGTTCCTTCTCGACGCCTTCGCCGAGCTGCAGGCGAACCATGCCGGTGACTTCGATCTTCTCGCCGGCGAGCTTCTCGGCATCCTTGACAGCCTGGCCGACAGTGATGTCGGGATTGATGACGAAAGCCTGCGACAGCAGCGCCACTTCCTCGAAGAACTTGCGCATGCGGCCATCCACCATCTTTTCGATGATGTTGTCCGGCTTGCCGGAGGCGCGGGACTGTTCGATGAACACGTTGCGCTCACGTTCTGCGACGGCCGGGTCGACTTCTTCCGGGCGGATGGCCAGCGGATTGGTCGCGGCAACGTGCATGGCGATCTGGCGGCCGAGCGAGTAGAGCACTTCCTTGTCGCCCAGCGACTTCAGGGCTACGAGCACGCCGAGCTTGCCGATGCCGTCGCCGGCAGCATTGTGGATATAGGTGGCGACAAGGCCATGCTCGACATGCAGCAGGGCGGAGCGGCGCAGCTGCATATTCTCGCCGATCGTGGCGACAGCGTCCTTGATCGTGTCCTCGACGGTCTTGCCGGTGGCCGGGTAGATCGCCTGGGCGACCGCCTCGACGGTGCCGTCGGTGCCGATGGCGACATTGGCAACGCCGCGGACGAGTTCCTGGAAGGCTTCGTTGCGGGCAACGAAGTCGGTTTCGGAATTGACTTCGACGGCCACGGCCTTGGTGCCGGCGCTGACGACGCCGATCAGGCCTTCCGCAGCGGTGCGGCCGGACTTCTTGTCGGCCTTGGCGATGCCCTTGGCGCGCAGCCAGTCGATGGCTGCTTCGATGTCGCCGTCGGTCTCGGTCAGCGCCTTCTTGCAATCCATCATGCCGGCGCCGGACTTTTCGCGCAGGGTCTTGACCAGGTCAGCGGTAATAGCAGTCATTTTGAACCTCTTTATTTGGCGAAGCGCGGTTCATTTCGGGTGGAACGACGCGGACTTCGCGCATGCGGACGGAGTTTAGCCAAACGCGTGACAGGCATGTGACAGGCTGGGAAGCGGCCTTTGGATATCAACACCATGCGGCAAGCGCCGGATAAGGGAAGGGCAAAGGCCATAGTCGCGAAATGCGTCATGGCCTTTGCCCCGAAAGTGAGTGGGGCAGGACAGCGCCCTGCCCTGCTGTTGCCTATCAGGCTTCGGCTTCTGCGAGAGCAGGTTCTGCAACCGGCTCTGCGGCAGCGCCAAGGTCGACGCCGGCAGCGCCCTGCTGGCGGCCGAGGCCGTCGAGAGCAGCGCGGGCGAACAGGTCGCAATAGAGCGCGATGGCGCGCGAAGCATCGTCATTGCCCGGGATCGGAAAATCGATCAGGTCCGGATCGCAATTCGAGTCGATGATGGCCACGACCCGGATGCCCAGGCGCTTGGCTTCGTCGATGGCGATCTTTTCCTTGTTGGTGTCGATGACGACCATCAGGTCCGGCACGCCGCCCATGTTGCGGATACCACCAAGGGCCTTGTCGAGCTTCTCGCGCTCACGATCGAGGTTGAGACGTTCCTTCTTCGAATAGCCGGTGGCGTTCGAAGCGAGGATTTCGTCGACCTTGCGCAGGCGCTGGATCGAGTTGGAGATCGTCTTCCAGTTGGTCATCATGCCGCCGAGCCAGCGGGAGTTGACGTAATACTGGGCCGAACGCTTGGCGGCGTCGGCGATCATTTCCGAAGCCTGGCGCTTGGTGCCGACGAACAGCACGCGGCCGCCGTTTGCAGCGGTGTCCGAAATGACCTTCAGCGCCTGATGCAGCAGCGGAACGGTCTGAGCGAGATCGATGATATGGATGCCGCTACGGTCGCCGAAGATATAATTCTTCATCTTCGGGTTCCAACGGTGGGTCTGGTGACCAAAGTGAACGCCTGCTTCAAGCAGCTGGCGCATGGAAAAATCCGGCAATGCCATGCCTTGTTACTCCTTTTCCGGTTGAACCTCCGTGGAGCCTGAAGCAGGTTTTTGGCCTGCCACCGGGTGGAACTGACCGGATTTCTCCCGGAAAGCGCCGAGCCCCACGTGTGGAATGAGGGGCGCCATAAACCGAAATGCCTGGAAATGCAAGCGATCGGCGCGATTTTTCCTGTTTGGGCATCTTTTCCGCCGGATCACTCCTGCAGCATCACCTCGATGTCCTCATTGCGGCCAGGCACGACGGTGAAATCGCGCTGATAGATCTTCTCCTTGTGGCGGGCGACGGCCGTGTATTTGCCTTCCGCCAGAATCACCACCGGAAAGGCGCCGACGCTTTCACTGACCGAGTCGCCGGAAGCTGTGAGGATCGACCAGGCGGTATCGGCGATCGCCTCGCCGCCTTCCTGCGACACCAGCTTGAGCGTGATTTTGGCCGCCCGGTGCTGCAGCGTCGCCTCGACCAGCTTGCCGGCATCGACGCGGATGTCGGCGCGGATCGTGGCGTTGACATTGCCGTAGTTGGAAACGATGTGATAGGTACCGGCATTGAGACGGATAAGCTGGTCCGGCTTGACGTCGGCCATGACCATGTTGCGCTCGCCATCCTCGCGCACATCATTGGAAAAAATATTGAAGGTCAGTTCGCCTGGCGGAATGCGGACATCCGAGCCCGATACGGCGTTGAGCACAAGGCCGCCGGCGTCCAGCACGAAGGTCTGCGGACCAAGGTCGCCGGTTTCGGGCACGACCAATTTCTTGGTGGTGCCGGCGCGGCCGAAGGCGACATTGACGAAATATTCGCCGGGCGCCAGGTCGAACTCGGTCGACCCGCCTTCCGACGAAGCCAGCATCGGCAATTTGCCGTCTGCGCCGGCAATCGGCTGGAACACCCGCCAGGTCAGGCCATAAGTCACCACCGCGCCCTTGTCGGTCAGCCGAGCGTCCATATGCACCGGCTTGCCGTGCTTGAGCGGCGTATCCTTTTCGAGCACGGGCGAGAAACTGTTGGAATGCAGGTCGGGGACCGGCTTCTTCTGGTCCGTGTCGAGYGCGAAGGCCTGCTGTGCCGCGCCTGCGCCGCCGACGAGGGCTGCGAAGAAGACCGCCACGAGGGCAATGGCTCGGCACGAGTTAAACAAAACCGGAATACTCTTCTTTTCCAGGGTTGACACGCTTTACAGCGCGGCCCACTTCTCCCGCAAACACCAGGCGAATTCAAGAGCCGCAAACGAGGCATTATGAAGACCGACATCAAGCTGATCGATTACCTCTCCACCCGCCGTTCCATGCCGGCGTTTCAGATGAAGGCCCCGGGCCCCTCGCAAGAAGAAATCCTCGACATCCTGACATTGGCGAGCCGCGTGCCGGATCACGGCAAGCTGGCGCCCTGGCGTTTCATTGTCTTCCGCGGCGCCGAACGGGAGCGGATCTCGTTGGAATTGTCGAAGATCGCGCGTGGCGACAAGCCGGACCTGTCGGAGGAAATGATCAAGGTCGAAGAAACACGATTGACGCGGGCGCCGGTCGTCGTCGCCGTCGTTTCCAAGGCCGCACCGCATTTCAAGATTCCGGAATGGGAGCAGTTGATGTCTGCCGGTGCGGTCTGCCTCAACATGCTGATGGCGGCGAACGCGCATGGTTATGTCTCGAACTGGCTGACCGAATGGATGGCTTATGACGAGCGTGCCTATCCGATCCTCGGTGTCCAACCGGGCGAGAAGGTTGCCGGCTTCATCCATATCGGCACGACGGATTTTCCGGTGACGGAGCGTCCCCGGCCCGAGCTCAACGACATCGTCACCTGGGTCGGCGAGGGTTGAACCTATGTTCTATGCCGCCGATACCCGCGACCACGGCATGCGCTACGATCCGTTCAAGGCGATTGTCGTGCCGCGGCCGATCGGTTGGATCGGCACGCGCGGCATGAACGGTTCGCGCAATCTCTCGCCATTCTCCTTCTTCAACGCGCTCTCGGACGATCCCAAGATCGTAATGTTCGCCGCCGGTTCCGGCAAGGACAGTCCACGCAATGCCGCCGAGACGCGCGAATTCACCGCGAGCTTCGTCAGCCGCAACCTCGCGGCACAGATGAACCAATCGTCGGTCGCCGTCCCCTACGGCATAGACGAATTCGAGATTGCCGGGCTTACGGCCGAACAGGGCCGGATGGTCGCAGCACCCTATGTCTCGGGCGCCTATGCGGTGCTCGAATGCAAGGTGACCCAGGTTATCGAGCCTGTCGATCTCAACGGCGCGGATGCCGAGGTCACCATGGTGCTCGGCCAGGTCGTCGGCATTCATATCGACGAGGCGATCATCCGCGACGGCCGGCTCGACATGTCGCTGGCGCGGCCGGTCGGGCGGATGGGCTATATGGATTATACCGAGGCCAGCGACGTCTTCGAAATGATCCGGCCCAAGCGGCCCTGAGCACCCTATTCGATGACCGAGATGCCGTCGAAACCGAAGGCGCTGGCATCCTGGTCCATTTCCTGCGTATCATAGGCCGGCACGCCAAAGGCGCGCGCAGCAACAACCACGGAAATACGGGCGTGGCCGGCAACAGGAGAGTCGTGCGTGCAGCCGATGCCGTCGCAGAATGCGGCACGATTCCATGTCAAGCCGGCAAGCCGTGCGGATTTTCCACCAAGCAAGGAGAGCTGCATCAGGGCTGCGGCGGAATCCACGCTGGCGACGATCAACGTGGCGCCGGCGTCACGCGCCTCACTCGCCTCGGCCACAGACAGAGCCATGTCACAGCGCTGCAGGTCCTCCGATCCCCGACAATCCGCCAGCAGGATGCACTTCGTCCCGGAGGCAACGGCAGCGGCGGCATCCGATTCGAAACCCTCGTCGCGTAGACTGAGGACCGGCATCGTCAGATTGGCCTCTTCGTCCCAGAACACCACGAGATGACAGGTTCTTGGCATGCTTGCGGCTCCAAAGCGGGCGATGATTGCGGCGCCGACAGGGTTAACACGCCGCCAACAAACATGGTGAACCAATCTTAAACTTTTTGCCGCTAGGGTCCTTCTATTGGCATTCAGTGACGAGGTGGCCCGTGATCATCCAGACTTTCATCCGTTGGGCGGATACTGCAAAGTCGGCCGATCGTGCCCGTGCCGCCAATGCGCTCGGCCGCGCCTGGCTCGAATCGGACATGGACGACGAAGAACGGCAGGCGGCGCTGATGGCTTTGACCTGGCTGCTCGACGACCCCTCCCCCAAGGTACGGCTGGCGCTGGCCGAAGCGATCGCGGATGCGGAGGATGCACCGCGCTCGCTGATCCTGCCGCTCGCCTCTGACCAGCCGGAAATTGCCTGCCACATTATCGCACGTTCGCCAGTGCTCACCGATGTCGACCTCGTCGATCTCGCCGCCCGCGGCGATGGGGTCACCCGTGCGCTGATCGCGTCGCGCTTCATCGTCAGCCAGCCGGTCTGCGCGGCCATCGCCGAGATCGGCGAGGCACCTGAGGTCGAGGCGCTGCTCGACAATCCTGGCGCCGTCATCAGCCGCCAGAGCCTGCGCCGTATCGCCGAACGGCTCGGCACCGAGCCCGGTATCCGCGAACGCCTGCTCGAGCGCGACGAACTGCCGGTGGATGCCCGGCACCTGCTCGCCGTTTCCATTTCCGACGCGCTGTCGGCAAGCGGCCTGGTGCGCCACGTGATCGGCGACCTGCGCTTCGAGCGCATCCGCCGCGAGGCCTGCGAGGCGACGACAGTGGCGCTCGCCGCCGAGGCCGAGACCAACGATATTCCGGCGCTGGTCGACCACCTGCGCCGCGACGGCCGCCTGACGCCGAATTTCCTGATGCAGGCGCTCTGCAGCGGCAAGCTGGATTTCTTCGCCTCGGCGATCGTCGAACTGACAGGGCTGACCGAGCGGCGCGTGCGTTCGATCCTCGCCGACGGTCGCTTCCATGCGATGCGGGCGCTGTTTGAAGCAGCAGGACTCGGCCGCGACATTTCGGAAATCTTCGTCGAGGCGACGCTGCAATGGCGGCGGCATATGCGCGGTGAGGACCAGAAGCTGCTCGGCAACATCGCCAGCCGGCTGGTGGGCAAATTCCGCCGCTCCCGCAAGACCGAAGGGGTGGCCGACGAACTGATCGACATGATAGAGCGGCTGCAATTCGCCGAACAGCGCCAATCCGCCCGCGCCTTTGCCTCGTTCCTGGCGATCGAAGCGGCGTGAAACTATCCATGTCGAGTTCGATTGCCGCACTGTGCGGACGCAGTTGTAGCTCGCCGCCTTGTCGACGAATATCCTAGACGACCGTCTGGCGATACCTACTTCAGAAGGGCGGGCCGGCGCTGGAGTGGCCCGGTTCTAATGGTTTGATGCAACTGCGTATCAACGCCGCGAGCGGCTTGCAGTCACCTTCAAGAAACCCAGTCTTCGCCGTGTCGTTCCAAGCCTGTTTATCTTCAGCCCTCAGTTCGAGTGAATATCCAGCATTTTCCGCGACCATCTGTAGAAAAAGACGTTGCACTCTTCCATTCCCTTCTATGAAGGGATGCGCAGCGTTGATTTCATTAATGAAGTCGGCAGCGGCCAGGGCGAAATCGTCAGCGTCCATACCAATGAAACGGTTTCCAGCCTCAAACTTCCGAAATTGCTGTTCGATATGAAGTGCTATGAATCGTGGCGCAGCGAATGGTGCTTCCTTGTTGCGCCCGGTCGTGTAGGTTCGCTCGCGACCTGCCCATTCATATATGTCTTGGAAAAGGTGTCGATGAAGTGCCTTGAATCCCTCGTAGCTAAGCTCACGAGCAGAGGGAGGAATGTTCTTGGCACGCTTTGCAACGATGACAGCCTCAGCGCGAGACAAATCTTTCCAATTTCGATGCCCTGGCTTGTTTATCGGCACGCGTGGCTCTTCGCCAGGATACATATAGCGTTCGTAAATTGCTTTCTCGTTCAAACTTATTTCTCTACAAAGAAATGCCCCGAAGTGGGAGCGGGTCGCTAATGTATGACCCGCGACTATGCCATTGAAAACGTTTTCGGCTTCGTCAATTCGAGCAGGCGTTTAATTTGCTCCTCGTCAGGGATGCCTTCACTGTCCCATTGTGCAACGAGCGCGGCAATCTCTTCATCTTTCTCAATGCCCTCGATTGCGTTGTTGGCATGCATCTGTTCGACTCGCCACGCTTGCGCTTCGGGACTCTGGTCGGAGGTCCGATACATGTTGCTTCCCTTCCATCACCTCAAAATACAGCAGTATCATACGCCAATCAGGTCAAAAACTCAACAATTCATAGGCCGTAGGACCTGTCGGGTTCTACGTCACGCCGTTACCCGGACTGCTCCAAGCCGCTTTTTTGTCCACACTAATCGGCGACCTTCTTCACCACCCAGGAATACGTGTCGGTGACGATATGCACGGGAACGATGAGTGTCGACTTGATGCCGCTCTTCGAAGGAATGGCCCGTTTCATCAAAGCTATGGCACGCCCGGCAAGCCCCGGCCCTTCGGCTTGATCGGCATCCGGCGGTAGCGAACGGCTCACCATCTCGGTCGATTGTTCGCGCGCCTCGTCCTCGGAATCCGTCAGCGCCGTCGTGCCGGCGGTCTGGCAGACGGCAACGAGGTTCGGATAACGGACATTCTTGTATGTCGCCAGCGTCTTGTCCGATGCGGCATCGCAGGTGGCGATCGTCGGCCATTGGTGCGGCAGAGTGGCGACCGGCTGGCAGTGGGCGCCGGAATCGTCGCAACCGAGAATGCTCATCAGCACGAATGCAGCCTTCATTGCTTTGTCCTGGAGCCAGATGTGGCTCTAAGTTGTCCGCGCTGAAGATCGCATCCGAACGTGATCATTTCATGAAACGTATTTCAGCGCCTCGCGGATCATTTCAGCATTATGCGCCAGCACACCGCCGTCTTCCATCTTACCGGTATGCGGCCTGAGCGCCACGCCTTCCTTCATCGGCACGACGTGGAAATGCAAATGGAAAACGGTTTGGCCGGCAACTGGTTCATTGAATTGGAAGACACGCACGCCATCGGCATGGAAAGCCTTCTTGACGGCGCGGGCGATCTTTTGGACTGATGGCATCAGCCACATGAACGTCGTCGGATCGGCATCGAAGATGTTGCGAGACGGCGTCTTGGGAATCACCAGTGTGTGGCCCTCAGCCTGGGGCATGATGTCCATGAAGGCGAGCGTATGTTCGTCCTCATAGACGGCATGGCACGGAATCTCGCCTCTCAGGATCTTGGCAAAGATATTGTCCGGATCATAGGGAACCCCGTGCATGGCAAATCATCTCCATTCCATGAGATCGAATTTGCGCTGAAAACCATATGGTTTCAAGTCCGTAATCGGATTTGGCGCAGGTTCAGTCCTGCTCTTCGTGCAGGTTCTTGCGGAAGGGGCCGTGCTCGGTCAGGTATTCGCCGACGGCCTCGACCTCGCGCCGTTCCTCGCGCAGATAGTCTTCGATCGCGCGGCGCAATCCGGCATGGGCGACATAATGCGCCGAATGCACTGTCGCCGGCAGATAGCCGCGCGCCAGCTTGTGTTCGCCCTGTGCGCCCGCCTCGACCGTCTTAAGCTTGCGGTCGATGGCGAAATCGATCGCCTGGTGATAGCAGACCTCGAAATGCAGGAAGGGATGATCCTCTATACAGCCCCAATGGCGGCCGTAGAGCGTGTCGGCGCCGATGAAATTGATGGCGCCGGCAATATAGCGGCCGTTGCGCTTGGCCATGACCAGCACGATGTCATCGGCCATGCGCTCGCCGATCAGCGAATAGAATTCGCGCGTCAGGTAAGGACGGCCCCATTTGCGGCCACCGGTATCCATGTAGAAGGCGAAGAACTGGTCCCAGATGGATTCGGTCAGGTCGCTGCCGGTCAGCCAGTCGACACTGATGCCGTTTTCCAGTGCGGTACGGCGCTCCTTCTTCAGCGCCTTGCGCTTGCGCGACGCCAGCGTTTCAAGGAATTCGTCGTGGCTGGCATAACCTTCATTGTGGAAATGGAACTGCTGGTCGGTGCGATGCAGATAGCCATGCCGCTCCATCACCTGCCATTCTCCGTCGGGCGCAAACGTGACATGCGCCGAGGAAATGCCGAGCGCATCGGTCTCCGCCTTGACCGCCTCGGCAAGCCCGCCGAGTGTTGCGGCGCGCTCCTGGCCGTCCGCGACGAGAAGCCGCGGACCGGTGGCCGGCGTGAACGGCACGGTGCATTGCAGTTTCGGATAATAGCGCCCGCCGGCGCGTTCGAACGCGTTGGCCCAGGCATGGTCGAAGACATATTCGCCCTGGCTATGGCTCTTCAGATAGCCGGGCACGGCGCCGCGTAGCACGCCATCGACATCCTCCAGCAGCACGTGGTGGCCGAGCCAGCCGGTGCGGCGGACGGCGGAATCCGATTCCTCCAGGCTGGATAGAAAAGCATGCGAGATGAATGGGTTATAGTTTTCGCTGCCGCGCGTCGCGCCCCCGAGCCGGGCCCAGCGATCCGCTTTTATGTCCTTGAAGCTGGAAACGGTTCGGATGGGCAATGCTTATCCTCATGCGGCCTTGGGATCGAAACCTTCGAAGGTGATCTGGTCGGCATTGTGGCGGGAATGCTCGGCCTGCTCGGGCGTCCGCACCGTCCAGCTGATGACTGGAATACCTCTTTCACGTTCCCCTGTGATGAAGGCGTTCGGCAGATCCGCGATATTGTAGGAAATGAAGTCGAGGCCATGGCCCATCGCCTTGCGATGTAGGGCGAATTCCTTCTCTGTCATACCTTCTGCGGTCAGACCGACGGCGAAAGGGCATTCCATCTCTTTCAATTCTTCGAGCAGCCACGTGTCGAAGCTCATCAGCGCCACGTCGCCTTTATAGCCCTCAAGCGTTTCCAGCACSGCGGAGACAAAGCCTTCGTCATCCCCCTTGCGGCCCTTGAGTTCGGCGACGATCGGCACCCTGCCCTTGACCAGCGACAGCAGCGACTTGAGCGACGGCACCTTGTCCTTGGTGCCGCCGACCGAGGTCAGGCTGAGTTCCGCCGAGGTCTTTGAGCGGATATCGACCCGCATGTTGCAAAGCCGCTGCATATCGTCGTCATGAAAAATGATCGGCGCTGCATCCGCCGCATATTGCAGGTCGCATTCGATCGCATAGCCTGCAGCAATCGCGCCCTCGGCGGACGACAGCGTATTTTCCCAGACAGCATGATTGCCGTCATGCAGACCGCGGTGCGCGATCGGCTGGCGGGTCAGGAAGGCGAGATCGGGCATTACCTGACTTCCATGACGACGTCGATTTCCACCGACGCGTTGAGCGGCAGTGCCGCCATGCCGACGGCGACGCGCGAATGCTTGCCGGCATCGCCCAGCACTTCGACCAGGAAGTTGGAGGCGCCATTGGCGACCAGATGCTGTTCATAGAAATCCGGCGTCGAGGAGACCATGCAGGTGATGCGCACGATGCGGGCAATGCGCGACAGGTCGCCGCCGAGCGCCGCGCTCGCCTGGGCAAAGATGTTGATGGCGCAGAGTTCCGCCGCGCGCTGGCCCTCGGACGTGGTGACGCCGGCGCCCAGCTGGCCCGTCACTGCCAGCTTACCGTTCTCGATCGGCAACTGGCCGGAAATGTAGAGCAGGTTGCCCGTCTGAACATAGGGCACATAATTGGCCGCCGGTGCCGCGGCGACGGGCAGCGTAATGCCCAGCTTTTCCAGACGTGCGTCGATATCCGCCTTCATTTCCTCACCTTTGCGTAATTTTGTCTTTTAGGAATCCCGCGGATCAGCTAATCCGCATAGAATGCGCTTTACTTAATCGCATTCAGGTGCGGTGCAACAGGAGAATTTAATGATTTTTCGCCGACGCGTTCTCGCCTGCCTGCTCGGCTCGAGCCTCGGGGCGGCGGCCCTGCCGGCGCATGCGCAGAACCTCAGCGGACTGGTGCCGCACCGCGCGGTCTATAATCTCGAACTCGCCGACGCGTCGGAACGCTCGGGTATTACAGCCATGTATGGCCGCATGGTCTATGAGTTCACCGGTTCGCCCTGCGAGGGCTATCGCGTCAACTTCCGCYTCGTCACCCAGGTCGATTCGGGCGGCGAAAAGAAGCTCACGGACCAGCAGAGCACGACCTTCGAGGATTTCAAGAACGGTCGCTTCGAATTCGATTCCAAGACCTTCAACAACGACCAGCTCGCCAAGGAAGTCGCGGGCATGGCCGAGAAGAGCAAGGACAAGATCGATGTCGATCTGACGACGCCGATCGAAAAGAAGCTGAGCCTGACCACGGCGCGGTTTCCGACCCAGCACACGCTCGATGTCATCAGCCGCGCCGAGAAAGGCGAGCATTTCTTCGAGGCGCGCGTCTTCGACGGCTCGGACAATGGCGACAAGACGCTGATTACGTCGACAGTGATGGGCTCGCCCGTCGACGTTACCCCCGATGATCCGGATGCCGCCAATGCCGGCAAGCTGAAGACGGAGAAGACATGGCCGGTGACAATCGCCTATTTCGACGACACGCCCACCAGTGATGGCACGCCGAGCTATCGCATGTCGTTCAAGCTCTATGCGAACGGTGTCTCACGCGATCTGCTCATGGACTACGGCGACTTTTCCCTCAAGGGCACGCTGGTGAAGCTCGACTTTCTGCCCGAGGACAGCGCTTGTAAGAGCAATTGAGTTAGGCCTGCGCAGCAAGAGCGGCTTGCTTCCTCTTCTCCCCAGCGGGGAGAAGGTGGCCGGCAGGGCCGGATGAGGGGGCCGCCCCATCCGCGAGGCCCCTTCATCTGTCCTTCGGACATCTTCTCCCCGCTGGGGAGAAGATGGAATGCGCCGCCGGCGCCGCGGCCAAACGCAGCGTTTCGCTTCTACGTGATTGTCTTCGGGAAAAGCCGCCCAAAATCATTGCGGGATTTGCTGTCACGCCGTCGCCGGCTTGGCATCCTTGGGGTCGAGCGCGAAGACGCAGTCGTAGAGATATTGCAGCACCGCCTTGCGGTCGGTGATCGCGGCGATCTCGTTCCACGGCACGATGGCGCCGATATTGGAATAGATCGTCTCGCCGGACAGCCGGCAGAATTCGCGGATCAGGAACGACAGCCGCAGCGTCAGCGACAAACGGCTGGCGAGATGGAAGAGCCAGCTGTTCTGGCCTTCGAAATAGATCGGGATGACGCTGGCCTTGGCCGACTGGATGAGTTTTGCGGGAAACATCTTCCAGGGCAGGTCCTCGGCCTGGCCAAAACCTTTGGGCGCGGTGGCGACGCCGCCGGCCGGGAAGACGACGATGGTGACGCCTTCCTTGAGCAGCTTCAATGCCTCGTTGCGGGTGGCGATGTTGGTCGCCAGCGCCTCTCGCGTTTCATCGAAGGAGATCGGCAGCGAATAGGGCCGCATTTCCGGTACTTTGAGCAGCTGATCGTTGATCAGAACCTTGAAGGGACGGCCGAGCTGTTCGGCCAGCGCCAAAACGGCGATGCCGTCGGCAATGCCGTAGGGGTGGTTGGCAACCATGACGATCGGCGTATCCGGCAGGTCCTTGGGCGGCCAGTTGCCCTTGACCGACAGCCCGATGTCGATGAGTTCGAGCATGCGGCTGAAGACATGATCGGTCTTGCCAACAACCTCCGTCCGCCAGGTCTTGTAGATCTTGACATAGCGGTGGCGGCCCGAGAGATTTTCCACCGTGTGGATGACCAGCCGCTTGAATAGCGGATCTGCATCACTCGCGTAGGACAGTTCCTTGAATTGCACGGCCGATTCACCCGGTTGGATCTATGACAAGCCAATAAGAATGTTGTGTAACAGGCTGACGACAGCCGCATGTCAAATGCGGCTGTCCCCCGTTTTGTTTCATGCAATGCTTCTGCGCCTGATATCGGGAGGTGTCGCCTCTCCGACAAGGGCGTCAATCGCTTCGTCCAAGGCCATCGGCATCTGCTGCTGCGAGCCCAGCCGGCGGATATTGACGGTGTTTTCCTCCGCCTCACGCTTGCCGCAGACGATGATCACCGGCACCTTGGTCACGGAATGCTCGCGAACCTTATAGTTGATCTTCTCGTTGCGGAAGTCGGTCTCCACCGAAAGACCCGCGGCACGCAATCGATCCGCGACTTTTTGCCCATAGGCGTCGGCATCCGAGGTGATCGTTGCCACCACGACCTGCAGCGGCGCGAACCAGAGCGGCATATGGCCGGCATAGTTCTCTATCAGGATGCCGAGGAAGCGCTCCATCGAGCCGCAGACGGCGCGGTGGATCATCACCGGCTGGGTTTTTTCCGAATTGTGATCGATGTAGAAGGCGCCGAACCGCTCCGGCAGGTTGAAGTCGACCTGCGTCGTGCCGCACTGCCATTCGCGGCCGATGGCGTCCTTGAGCGTATATTCGAACTTCGGGCCATAGAAAGCACCCTCGCCCGGCAGAATGCCGGTCTTGATGAAGTTCGACTGTTTTTGGATCGTGTCGAGCACGCCCATCATCACGCTTTCGGCGCGATCCCAGAGCGCATCTTCACCGACGCGCTTGTCCGGCCGGGTAGAGAGCTTGATGGTGATCTCCTCGAAGCCAAAATCCTTGTAGACCGAGAGGATCAGATCGTTGATCTTCAGGCATTCGGCGGCCATCTGCTCGTCGGTGCAGAAGATATGCGCGTCGTCCTGGGTAAAGCCGCGCACGCGCATCAACCCGTGCAGGGCGCCGGACGGCTCATAGCGATGCACGTTGCCAAATTCCGCAAGTCTTATCGGCAGTTCGCGGTAAGACTTCAGACCATGCTTGAAGATCTGGATATGGCCGGGGCAGTTCATCGGCTTGAGCGCAAAGACGCGATCGTCGTTGGTGTCATCGCCGGCGACCGTGACCTTGAACATATTGTCGCGATACCAGCCCCAGTGCCCGGACGTTTCCCAGAGCGACTTGTCAAGCACTTGCGGCGCATTGACTTCCTGGTAGTCGAGCGCGAGGCGCCGGCGCATATAGGCGACCAGCGTCTGGAACATCCGCCAGCCCTTGCCGTGCCAGAAGACCACGCCCGGGCCTTCTTCCTGGAAATGGAACAGGTCCATTTCGCGGCCCAGCTTGCGGTGGTCGCGGCGCTCGGCCTCGGCGAGCTTGTTGAGATAGTCGTCGAGCTCGGACTGTTCGGCCCAGGCGGTGCCATAGATGCGCGTCAGCATCGGCTTGGTGGAATCGCCGCGCCAATAAGCGCCGGCCACCTTCATCAGCTTGAAGGCGGTGCCGATCTGCCCGGTCGACGTCATGTGCGGACCGCGGCAGAGGTCGAACCAGTCGCCCTGCGAATAGATTTTCAGGTCCTGGCCTTCCGGAATGGCATCGACCAGCTCGACCTTGTAGCCCTCGCCCTTGTCGGCGAACACATCCTTGGCCTTCTGCCGCGACCAGACCTCCTTGGTGAAGGGCTTGTTGCGGGCGATGACCTCCTTCATCTTCTTCTCGATGACCGGCAGGTCTTCGGGCGTGAACGGCCAGTCCTCGCGCGTATCGGGATGGATGCGCTTGAAATCGTAATAAAAACCGTTCTCGATCACCGGGCCGATGGTCACCTGCGTGCCGGGCCAAAGCTCCTGCACCGCCTCGGCCATCACATGCGCCGCATCATGGCGGATGAGTTCGAGCGCCTTGGGATCGCTGCGGGTGACGATCTCGATGCTGCCGTCCGACACCGGATCGGCAAGGTCCATCAGATTGCCGTCGATCGCAATCGCTACGGCCTTCTTGGCCAGCGATTTGGAAATCGATTCAGCCACATCCTTGCCGGTCGCGCCAGCCGGAAAGCTGCGCACGGAACCATCGGGAAATGTGAGGGAAATTTCGGG
Organism: Rhizobium sp. P2_G2; assembly: GCF_056403555.1. Classification (NCBI taxonomy): domain Bacteria; kingdom Pseudomonadati; phylum Pseudomonadota; class Alphaproteobacteria; order Hyphomicrobiales; family Rhizobiaceae; genus Rhizobium; species Rhizobium sp. P2_G2. The sequence goes on along the minus strand of NZ_JBFUFF010000063.1, from coordinate 779 downwards.
GGAAGACATTTTTTGCAAATTCTCCTTATCCAGTCCCGCCAACCAATGCGGGTGGTTCTTAGACAAAGGCCGGGATTCGCCGACGCTTGCGCGGCGGGATATAGAGGGATTTGGGGGGAATGGGAAGGCTCTACATTATCAACTTCACTTACTGCGTACGCGCGACGCATTAAATCGATTGAACTGAGCCTTATCCCGAGAGCGTCGACGCTAACGCTTTCTTAAAGAGCAACTCTATGCAATTTTAGCGAATGAATATTGGGTACACCAAATAGCACTTGCAGACAGACCTTCCCTCTGCAACTTTGTGCATTGAAATGTTGAGAATCGGGCTACATATGAAAAAACGACTATCTTTACTTGCTCGAGGCCTCTTTCCCGAAACATTGCCGCCCTGTTTTACGTCTATCGACGCCGCTCGTGCTTTTCACGGGATTGTTAGCGACTTGGACCAGGCAAAATTCAGAAAACGACCTACGCACTACGTACGTTACAACGGAACGAAACATGATCGGAACCGGAGGTTCTTTGCAACTCCAAATATTGTCTCCTATTTTCACGTCTCAACTTTCATCCATCGTTACTGGAAAGATTTCAACGCAAGATATCAGGCTTCGCCTTACTCGTTGAGCGCGCCCACTGTTTTGGATGAGAGCGCTGATCGAGCTATCAAGGTTGCCTCGTTGTCGGAATTGTCCGCGAAATCCTCAAAACAACTCGCATACGCGCCGGTAGTGTTAAAAACCGACATCTCTCAGTTCTACGCGAGTATCTATACC
>NZ_JBFUFF010000062.1:0-41823 GCF_056403555.1 Rhizobium sp. P2_G2 | reverse complement strand
GAAGGCTGGAGACCTCAATGGTGTAGAGCTTGCCTGACTTGCCGCCGCGACCATGAAGCAATTTGATTTTCAAGGCCGCACCGCACCAGTCGGTACGCGTGCGGTTTTCGAACTCTTGGCATATGAGGCGCATGCGCTGAGGCGAGATACTCGCCAGACGAGCGAGATCGGACGAGAGAATGTGTCTGCTAGTCCCGCTCACAGCAAGCGGCCTCCACTATTCTTGCGCGCAGAGCGCGCGCGGCGGGACCGTCTTGTTCTCCGTTCAAGACCGCGATTGCCCACGCCCTGGAGACGCCGTTTTCTAAGCACCAGCGGGAAAAAGAGGTACCGCGAATGATAAAGGCGGCGCGCACCGTGGGATAATCAAATCGTTCAGCCACTTGCATTGCAAATCGCCCTGTGCACATTAGTCATGTGACAATATGTAAGTTACATTTTGTCACTAGTCAAACAGAAAAGTGACATTTTGTGCACCATGGATGTCGTCGGTATAATCGCGAGAGCAAAGCAGGCATTGAATCTCAAGCAGGATCAAGAGCTTGCCGACTATCTCGGGGTATCAAGAAGTACCATTGCGGCATGGAGGCGCCGGGCGTCAGTGCCAGCAAAATACCTATCCGAAATGCTCTCTGGAGGTACAGTTTCCCTAGACTGGTTGATGTCGGGCAGCGGAGAGCCCAAAACGGTCGGGCGACACGGTCTTACTGACAAACCCCTTGAGATTGACAAGGAAGATCTCTGGCTAGCATTGCTCGCAACGCGTCACGAGCTTGCAAACTCCAAGTCCGAACCCGACCGGAGGCTTGCTGGCGGGTTGACGGATGACCAACTAGCGACGATCCACATTTGGGTCGGTGAGTACGTAACTCGGATCAAGGCATCTCGGGACAAATGGCTGAAATCCGGTTTGATCAAGCCTCAGGACATCTACAAAGCACTGGTCACCGAGTATGCCGTAGGTGAATTCGATGCTCCGCCTCCGCCGTGGTGGGAGGACGAGCGTATTATCTAGGGTTGCTCAATCTGTTGCTCAATCGCCAGAATGCTCCGTTCACCAATTCCGCTAGTTGCTCAATAAACTAATTTAAAACAATGACTTAATATTTATCCTGGAATGAAGAATTTGGTGTTGCTCAATCTGGCGATTGGTAACACTATTTTTCCGCGAATTATCCTTTGAAAACAAAGGTGCGTTGCCATTTTCATTCCAGAATAGCTCTGACAGCCATTCCGAAATATCTTTCGCGCCTCCACGCGTTAACCATATTTAAAACCCTTGCGGAACATACATGGAACATATAGTGTTTGTTCGAGATTTGTTTCACGATTCCCAAGGGGACGTCCATGCTGACGAGAAAACAACAGGAACTTCTACTGTTCATCCATGAGCGGATGAAGGAGTCCGGCGTGCCCCCTTCGTTCGATGAGATGAAGGATGCGCTCGATTTGGCCTCGAAGTCCGGCATCCACCGGTTGATCACGGCATTGGAGGAGCGTGGTTTCATTCGCCGGCTTCCCAACCGTGCCCGGGCGCTCGAAGTCATCAAGCTGCCCGAGGCCTATTCGCCGAGCATCAAGCCGCCGCAGAAGGGTTTCAATCCAAGCGTCATCGAAGGCTCGCTCGGCAAGGTGCAGCCGGCGCCCGCGCCGAAGCCGGCAGCCAACGAGAACTCCGGTGAAGCGGTGGCAATCCCTGTTATGGGCCGCATCGCCGCCGGTGTGCCGATTTCGGCGATCCAGAACATCACCCACGATATTTCCGTCCCGGCCGGCATGCTCGGCAGCGGCGAACATTATGCGCTCGAGGTCAAAGGCGATTCGATGATCGAGGCCGGCATCCTCGATGGCGACACGGTGATCATCCGCAACGGCAGCACGGCGAGCCCGGGCGACATCGTCGTAGCGCTCGTCGACGACGAGGAAGCGACGCTCAAGCGCTTCCGCCGCAAAGGGGCTTCCATTGCGCTTGAGGCCGCGAATCCGGCTTACGAAACTCGCATCTTCGGGCCGGATCGCGTCAAGGTCCAGGGCAAGCTGGTCGGACTCATCCGCCGCTATCACTGACAAGCGGCGATCGGTTGACGCGCGGCGAGCAGCCTCGCCTGCGTCGGCTTAATATCATTTCTTCTTCTTTGATTCCTTGAGCGCTTTGTTGCGCGCCATGATCGCGATCGCATAGCCCTCCTTGTTGACCTGACGGGCGCGGCCGAAGCCGGCGGCGCCATCCGGAACATCCTCGGTGATCACGCTGCCGGAGGCGGTCAGCGCCCCTGCCCCGATCGTCACCGGTGCGACAAGTGCACTGTTCGAGCCGATGAATGCGTCGGCGCCGATCCGGGTTTCGAACTTGTTGAAGCCATCATAATTGCAGGTGATCGTGCCGGCGCCGATATTCGCCCGCGCGCCGATGATGGCATCGCCGATATAGCTCAGATGATTGACCTTGGCGCCCTCGCCGATCGCGGCATTCTTCACTTCGCAGAAATTGCCAACCTTGGCCTTTTCGCCCAGGTCTGCGCCAGGCCGCAGCCGTGCGTACGGACCAACGCTTGCGCCTGGCGCAATATGGGCGCCCTCGATATGCGAGAAGGCGTGGATGACGACGTCACTATCGACGGTGACGCCGGGACCGAACCAGACATTCGGTTCGATCACAGTGTCGCGGCCGATCCGCGTGTCATGCGACAGGAAGACGGTTTCCGGCGCGATCATCGTCACGCCCGAGAGCATCAACTGATGACGGCGCTTCTTCTGCCAGATCGCTTCGAGTTCGGCGAGTTCCGCCCGGTTGTTGCAGCCGGCAACCATGTCGCTCGGCGCTTCGACCGTCGCCGCCCTGCCGCCTTCGCGGTGGAGGATTTCGATGATGTCGGTGACGTAATACTCGCCCTTGACATTGTTATTGGTGATTTTCGTCAGCAGCGACAAAGCCTTGCGGCCATCGATCGCCATGATGCCGCTATTGCAGAAGGTGACCTTCCGCTCGGCCTCTGTCGCGTCCTTTTCCTCGCGGATGGCGACGAGCTCGCCGTCCTTGGTAAGCAGGCGTCCATAGCCCGTGGGTTTGTCGGTTTCGAAGCCGACGACCGCGACATCATAGCCGGCGCGCACTTTCTCCAGCGCTTCGATCAGCGGTGCGGGTTCGATCAGAGGCCCGTCGCCATAGGCGACCAGGATCTGATCGTAGTCCTTTTCGATTTCGCCGCGCGCCGCCAGCACAGCGTGGCCTGTGCCGAGCCGCTCGGCCTGTTCAAAGGCGCGGACCTCGATACCGGACCCGGACGCTGCGGCCACGACCGGCTCCGCATCGCGGCCAACGACCAGCGCGATGCAGTCAGCACCGCTGCGGCCGAGCGCCAGCATCACGTGCGAGATCATCGGCAGGTTGCCGATCGTGTGCAGCACCTTCGACTTGGCGGAGTTCATCCGCTTGCTCTCGCCTGCCGCCAGCACCACTGCCAGGACGCGATCGGCCATGTTGATTCTCCCGGGTTGTTTGCGACGGAATATCAGAGCGTGTGAAAATCGATCAACTGGCTTCTTGCGCAGCAGTCGGACGACCAATCTTCATCATCAGGATCTTATCGATCCTGCGGCCGTCCATGTCGATCACTTCGAAGCGGTAGCCATACTGATCGAGCTTGTCGCCCTCCTCCGGATTCTTGCGGAGATTCTGGACGACAAAGCCGGCAATCGTCTCGTAGCCGTYCTCGGTGGAGAGATCGTCGAGGCCGAAAGCCAGTTTGATCTCATGGACGGGCGTGCGACCGTCGATCAGCCATGAGCCGTCATCGCGTTCACGGATCTGAATGTCATCCACATCGTCGTAGTTGGACGGCAGAATGCCGACGATCGCTTCGAGCAGATCGGCAGACGTAACGATGCCCTCGGTCGAGCCGTATTCATCGACGATAACAGCCATATGCACGTTCGACGCCTTGAACATTTCGAACGCCCTGAGGCAATTCGTCATTTCCGGAATCGTCGGTATCTCCTGCATGTAATTTTTCATCAGAAAGCTGCGCGGCGACAGCGAAGCGCGCAGGATGTCCTTGGCGCGCACCGCGCCGACCACCTTGTCAGGGCTGCCGTCGATGACCGGGTAGCGCGAATGGCCGGCTTCGCGCACCACTTCGACCACGTCGTCGAGCGTGTCCTTGATGTCGAGCGAGACCATCTCCGTCCGGTGCGTCATGATCGATTTCACCGACCGGTCGGCGAGCGAGATGATGCGGCGGAGCATTTCATGTTCGGATTTCTCGAATACGCCGCTCTCCGCGCCCTCGGCCAGCACGGCGTGCACTTCCGCCTCGGTGACCTCCTCGTTGTCACCGGCTGCCATGCCGAACAGCTTCAGCACCAGCCGTGCCGACATTTCGAACAGGTAGACGAAGGGAGCGGTGATCTTCGAGAGCACAGACATCGGGCCGGCGACCGCGACGGCAATGCGCTCGGGATTGCGCAGCGCCAGTTGCTTCGGCAGTAGTTCGCCGATGATCACCGAAAAATAGGTGATCACCGTGACGACGACAATGCCGGCCAGTACATGGCCATAAGGCGCGATGAGCGGGTATTGATTGAGGACCGGTCCGAGCCGCTCGGTGGCCGAGGCGCCGCCATATGTGCCGGCGACGATGCCGACCAGCGTGATGCCCACCTGCACGGTCGATAGAAAGGTGCCGGAATCCTCGGCGAGCTTGAGCGCAGTTGCCGCGCGCTCGTTTCCCTGCTTGGCCATCTGGCGGAGGAGCGGCCTGCTCGAGGAGACGATGGCCAGTTCCGACATCGCGAAAAACGCATTGATGACGAACAAGACGAAGATGACGATGATTTCAGTCACAAGGGGGGCGCCAATTGCAATTGGACCATAAACTAAAGCGGTGGCGCTTAATCTTCAAGACGCGTCTGGGAATTAGCCGCTCGACAGCGGCGGAAAGCTATCCGTGTTGAGCGCCTGGATGGCGCTGCGGACCCGGTTGCGACCGGTGAGGATAACCTTGCGCATGGCCTCCGCTGCGCCTTCGGCATCGCGTGCCGCGATTGCGTCGACGATCTGCGTATGCGCTTCCGACACTTCCTCGCGGCGGCTGCCCGCCTCGGCCGGCGACGACAGTTTGAAGACACCTACCAGTGCCGCCTCGATCAGACTGCCGACGGTGCGCATGAAGGGGTTGCGTGACGCCTCGGCGATGGAGAGATGGAATTTAAGGTCGGCGACAGCGAGCGTCTCCGGCGTGTGATGGGCGGCGCCCATTTCTTCGGCGAAGCGGTAGAGTTCCTTGATGTCATCCTCGGTGGCGTTCTGGGCTGCCAACGATGCCGCGAAGGGCTCGAAGGCGAGCCGGATCTCGCTCAGGTGATCGAGGAATTCCTGGTCGGCCCCACGGTCGAAATGCCAGCTCAGCACGTCACTGTCGAAGAGGTTCCACTGCGTCTTGGGGGTGACGCGCGTGCCRATGCGGGCCCGCGGCACGATCAGGCCTTTGGCGGCGAGCGTCTTCATTGCTTCGCGCAAAACAGTGCGCGACACCTTGAACCGCTGCGCCAGGTCGACGTCACCCGGCAGCGTCGCGCCGACCGGATATTCTCCGGCGATAATCGCCCGGCCGAGCTCATCGACCACCTGTGAATGGCTCGTCCTCGTCCGTTTGCCGGATATGGCGGCTTCAAGCACCCCCCTGCGCAATGTGACCCCTCCTCAGGTTTCTTTTTTTATCCTCGACACCAGCAATATTCCTTTTTGCATGAGGATAAAGGCGAATAGCAAGAATCCGATGGCGATTTTCGTCCACCAGCTCGATAGCGTTCCGTCGAAAGTGATGTATGTCTGAATCAGGCCTTGGATCAGGATGCCGACCAGCGTGCCGGCCACAAAGCCTGCCCCGCCGGTCAGCAGCGTGCCGCCGATGACGACAGCCGCAATCGCATCGAGTTCGACTCCTACAGTCGCCAACGAATAGCCGGCCGAGGTGTAGAGAGAGAAGACGATGCCCGACAGGCCGGCGAGAAAACCGGACAGTGCGTAGATCTCAATCGTGGTCCTGCCGACAGGAACACCCATCAGCTTGGCCGTCTGCGCGCCGCCGCCCAAGGCATAGACATTGGTACCAAATCGCGTCCGGTGCGCAATGATGATGCCGACAACGAAGACTGCCAGCATGACCATGCCGATCAGGGTCAGCCGCCCGCCGCCGGGCAGTTTGAAATAGAAGGATTTCAGTTCCTTATAGAAAGGATGCTCGACGGGGATCGAATCGTTCGTCAGCAGGTAACAGGAGCCTCGGGCCATGAACATGCCGGCCAGCGTGACGATGAAAGGCGGCATCTCGAGATAGTGGATGATCGCGCCCATCGCCGCGCCGAACAGGGTCGAAATGACAAGCGCGATCAGAAAGGCGACAAGCGGATGGATGCCGGTGTCGCGCAGCAGCACCGCAATCACCACGCCGGTGAAGGCGATCACCGAGCCGATCGACAGGTCGATGCCGCCAGACAGGATCACGAAAGTCATGCCAACGGCGGCGATGCCCAGGAAAGCGTTGTCGGTCAGCAGGTTGCCGATCACGCGGGTCGACAGCATGTTGGGATATTGTGCGATGCAAAGAGCATAAGCCACCAGGAAGATCAGGACGGTGGCAATCAATGGCAGGTATTTCGCCCTCATCGCGTGCCCTCCCCGCGGCGGCGAGAGGCAATGAACTGCGAGATTTCGGACATGCGCGGCGACTGGATGACCAGGATGATCACGATAATGATGGCCTTGATGATCAGGTTGTATTCCGGCGGAAAGCCGGACGTGAGGATGCCGGTATTGACCGATTGAATGATCATGGCACCCAGCAGCGAACCAAGGATGCTGAACCGGCCGCCAAGCAGCGAATTGCCGCCGACGACGACCGCCAGGATCGCATCGAGCTCAAGCCAGAGACCGGCATTGTTGGCATCGGCGCCCTTGATGTCGGCGGCGACGATCAGGCCGGCAATCGCGGCGCAAAGCCCGGTCAGCACATAGGCCGCGATCAGCAGCGCTGTTGTCTTGACGCCGGAGAGCTGGCTTGCCTGGCGATTGACACCGATCGCCTCGACCAGCAGCCCAAGCGCCGTCTTGCGCACAAGCAGCGTCACCAGCAGGCCGAAGACAATCCAGATCACCACCGGCATGGGCAGGCCGAAGACCGAGCCGCTGCCGACGAAGATCAGTCCGTCATCGTCAAAAGTCAGGATGGCACCGGCGGTGATCAATTGAGCGATGCCTCGACCCGCGACCATCAGCACCAGTGTGGCGACAATCGGCTGGATGTTGAGGATCGAGACAAGGAACCCGTTCCATAGGCCGCAGGCCAGACCCAGCAGCAAAGCAAACGCGATCGTGGCGAAGAGCGAATAGCCTGCGGTGATCGCGGCGGCGGCCACCGCACCGCAAATGGCGATCACTGCGCCGACCGACAGATCGATGCCGCGCGTGGCAATCACCAGTGTCATGCCGATGGCGATCAGCGCAACGGGCGCGCCGCGGTTGAGCACGTCGATAATGCTGCCGTAAAGCCGGCCGTTCTGAATGGAAATATTGAAAAAATCCGGAAACAGAATGACGTTCAGCAGAAGCACGACCGCGAGCGTCAGGATTTGTGGCAACAATCGCCGCAGTAGGGCGCCGTCCTTCATGCAGCCTGTCCTTTTTCATGCGTGGCGGCAATGGCGTCGACAATGCCGGCCGCCGTCATCTCGCTGCCGCTGAGTTCGGCGACATGTTGCCGGTCGCGCAGCACGCGGATGCGTGAACTATAGGCGATCAGTTCCTCGATTTCCGACGAGATGACTGCCAGCGACATGCCGCGGCTGCAGAGATCGCGGATCAGTTTGATGATCTCCGCATGCGCGCCGACATCGATGCCGCGGGTCGGCTCGTCGAGGATCAGCAGGCGCGGATCGGTGGCGAGCCAGCGGGCCAGGATCGCCTTCTGCTGGTTGCCGCCGGAAAGCAGCTTGATCGGCTTTTCACGGCCATCTGTGCGGATATCCAGAGCCTTGATGTAGCGGTCGGCAAGCGCATTCTGTTCGGAGCGAGGCAAGGGCCTCGCCCAGCCACGGCGTGCCTGCAGCGCCAAAATGATATTTTCACGAACCGAAAGATCGCCAATGATGCCGTCGGTCTTGCGGTCTTCGGGGCAAAAGCCGAAGCCATGCGCGATCGCGGCTTCCGGCGAACCGATCCGCTCCTGCTTGCCGTCGATCTCGATCGTGCCCTGGTCGGCCGGCCGGGCGCCGAACATGACTTCCGCGCTTTCCGTCCGCCCCGAACCGAGAAGGCCGGCGAGCCCGACGACCTCGCCTTCGGCGATATCGAGGTCAAAAGGCGACACCCTGCCGCGACGGCCGATCTGCTTGAAGCGGAAACGAACGGCGCCGCCCTTCCGCACTTCGGCCGGATCGTGCTTTTCCTGTTCCGCGAGTTCGCGGCCGAGCATCATCGCCACCAGATCCTTGCGCGGCAGTTCGGCGGTGCTGCGCATGCCCACTAGCCGGCCATTGCGCAGCACGGTGATGCTGTCCGAGATCGCATAGACCTGTTCGAGGAAGTGGGTGATGAAGATGATGCCGAGGCCGCGGCTCTTCAGTCGGCGGACGATGGAAAACAGCACCTCGACTTCATGGGCGTCGAGGCTGGCGGTCGGTTCGTCGAGGATCAGCACCTTGCCGGAAAGGTCCACCGCGCGGGCGATCGCGACAATCTGCTGCACGGCGACGGAAAAGCTTGAAAGCGGCAGCCTGACATCGATATCCAGGCCGTATTCGGACAGCAGCGCGCGTGACAGACGTACCATCTCGCCAGTCCGGGTCATGCCGAAGCGGACGGGCTGGCGCCCGAGATAGAGGTTCTCCGCGACCGACAGATTGGGCAGGAGGTTGACCTCCTGATAAACCGTACCGATGCCGAGCTTTTGGGCATGGAACGTGTTGCGSGGATCGAYAGGCTGTCCGGCAAGCAGAATCTCGCCGCCGTCGCGGTGATAGGCACCCGTAAGGCATTTGATCAGCGTCGATTTGCCGGCGCCGTTTTCGCCCAGCAATGCGTGAACCTCTCCGCCCATCAGCGAGAAATCGACGCCATCGAGCGCCTTGGAGGCCAGGAACTGCTTGGAAATACCGCGCGCTTCCAGGACCGGCGCGGATGAAATAGCTTGGCCTTCAGGCATGATATGGCTCCCCCCGCCGACCGGACTCATAGCATAAAATGTGCTCGACGTCGCGGCGCGCCGGTCATGGCAAGTCTTCACGTTTCGCCGGCGACAGAGCGCCGGCGAAACGCCGATCAGGGCTGATCAATAGCCAAGGTCTTTCTTGGCATTGTAGATCTTCATCGGATCGTCCTTCTGCGTATAGAGGTGCGATTCCGTCTGGATCCACTTCGGCGGAACCTTCTTGTCCTTCAGATAGGCATTGAGGGCATCGAAGGCCGGGCCGGCCATGTTCGGCGTCAGTTCGACTGTGGCGTTGGATTCGCCGGCTGCCATCGCCTTGAAGATATCCGGGATCGAGTCGATCGACACGACGATGATATCCTTGCCCGGCTTCAGGCCGGCTTCCTTGATCGCTTCGATGCCGCCGACAGCCATGTCGTCGTTATGGGCATAGAGCGCGCAGATATTCTTGCCGCCGTTCTCGGCCTTGAGGAAGCTTTCCATCACTTCCTTGCCCTTGGTGCGGGTGAAGTCGCCCGTCTGGCTACGAATGATCTTGAAGTTGTCGTGGCCGGCAATCGCTTCTTCAAAACCCTTCTTGCGGTCGATGGCCGGCGACGAGCCGGTCGTGCCCTGCAGTTCGACGATGTTGCACTTCTTGGCTCCGACATTGTCGACCAGCCACTTGCCGGCGACCTTGCCTTCATAGACGGTGTCGGAGGTCACGGCGGTCAGGTAGAGGTCGGGTTTGCTGTCGACCTTGCGGTCGAGCAGGATGACGGGAATATTGGCGTCCTTGGCTTCGGAGAGCACGTCATCCCAGCCGGTGGCGACCACCGGGGCGAGGAAGATTGCGTCGACGCCCTGGGCGATGAAGGAGCGGATCGCCTTGATCTGGTTTTCCTGCTTCTGCTGCGCGTCGGAGAATTTCAGGTCGACGCCGCGCTTCTTTGCTTCCTGCTTGGTGACGGTGGTTTCGGCGGCGCGCCAGCCCGATTCCGAGCCGATCTGCGAGAAGCCAACGGTCAAGGCCGCCGCCTGAGACGCCGCGAACATGGTGACAGCGAGCGCCGTAGCACCCGCGAGTGCTTTCAAGAAAGTCATGGATTTCCTCCCAAAAATCGCTGCGAGCTGCAGCGAGTTCAAGAAAAATCATACGATATTATTTTTGTAAAGCTGATATTTTTGAAAAGTCATACTTTTTTATTCGCCGGCTTCCTGTCGACATCGGAACTTTGCGCTTGCCACCCCTGCCCGCCAATCGCTAAAAGCACTGTCTCTGCCGCCGCTCCTCTGGGAACGGCGATGTTGTCGTGCGCGATTGTCGCGCGCCAGGAACAAAGGTTTTGGGAAGAGATGCTCGAACTACTGCGTAAGGCCGCGAAAACCTGGGTCGCCAAGGGGCTGATGCTCCTCCTCGTCGGCGCGTTCGGTATCTGGGGCGTCCACAGTTCGATCTTCAATTCTGCTTCTGACGCCGTGGTCGTCGTGGGCGATCAGAAGGTCTCGAATATCGAGTTCGCGTTCGCGTTCAGGAACGAACTTGGACGGCTGTCACAGCAGTTCGGAATGCGCCTGACGGCGGATCAGGCCAGAGCTCTCGGCGCTGAAAACAACGTGCTCAGCCAGCTCATATCCGGTGCTACACTCGATCAACTGGCGAGCAATATGAAACTCGGACAGTCCCAGGAACGGCTGCTGCAGGTGATCCAACAGGAGCCGGCCTTCCACGACGAAACCGGTGCCTTCAGTCGCAATCAGATGGAAGGGGTGTTGCGGAATGTTGGGATCCCTGTCAACGACTGGATCCAGATCGCCAACAAGCAAGCGGTCCGTACCCAGATCGCTGATGCGCTGACCAAGGATTTCGAACCTCCGAAGACACTCGTCGATGCGCTGCAGACCTATGCCAATGAGCGCCGTGGTATCGATTATCTGATGCTGACCAAGGACAATATCGACCCGATCAAGCCGCCGGCCACCGACGTGCTGAACAAGTGGTTCGAGGCCAACAAGGCGAAATACAAGGCGCCGGAATATCGCAAGATCACCTATGTCAAGCTCGAACCAGCGGATATTTCCGATCCAACAGCAATCTCGGACGCGCAGGTCAATGATGACTACGACAAGCGCAAGGATAGCTACCGCACGCCGGCGACGCGCACCATCGAGCAGCTTTCCTTCGCAGACAAGGCCTCGGCCGAAGCTGCTGAGGCAAAGCTGACAGCGGGCAGCGCGAACTTCGACCAGTTGGTCACTGAACAGGGCAAGACCCCGACCGACGTGCTGCTCGGCGACTTCACCAAGGACAAGATGCCGAGCCCGAAAATGGGCGAAGCCGCTTTCGCCGTGGCCAAGGATGGCGGCGTTACGCCCGTCGTCGACGGCCTCCTCGGTCCGGTCATCTTGCGCATCACCAATATTCGCCCGGAAGTGGTCAAGTCCCTGGATGATGTCAAGGATGACATCCGCAAGCAGCTGGCGCTGGTCCAGGCCAATGACGACATCCAGAGCGTCTATGACAAGTTCGAGGATGATCGTGCCTCCGGCTCGACCTTGCCGGAAGTGGCCAAGAAGCTCAAATTGAAGACCATGACCCTGGCAGCCATCGATTCCGAGGGCCAGGACATGAAGGGCAGCGAGATCAAGGATGTTCCGGCCAAGCTGTTGCCGGAGGCCTTCAAGACGGACGAAGGTGTCGAGCCCCTGCCGCTCACGCTCGATGATGGCGGTTATGTCTGGTTCCAGGTCGATGGCGTCACACAGGCCCGGGACCGCAAGATCGAAGAGGTCAAGGACAAGGTCGTCGCCGACTGGACCGCCGAACAGGTCAAGCTCGCGCTGGCAAAGAAGGCCGAGGAAGTTACCAAGCAGATCACCGGCGGCGCCAAGATCGCCGATGTTGCGACCGGCCTCAAGCTTGCGGTCGAGCACAAATCCGACATCAAGCGCACCACGCAGGACGACGTGCTCGGCACGGCGGCTGTCAACGCCGCTTTCGGCGGCCCGGATAGCTTCGTCACGAATGCGCCCGGCGGCGACGGCCAGATCGTGCTGCAGGTCACGGAGGTCAACGACACGCCGCAGAGCGACGCGCTCGACGACACGACGAGCCAGGTGAAGCAGAGCGCTGCCAGCGCCGGTCAGGATATTTTCGACCAGATGGTGAATGAACTCGCACTGGAATACAGCTCCCGCGTCAACCGGCAGCTCGTCAACCAGCTCATGGTCCGGTAGGAGGAACGATGGCGGACATAAAGCCCTTCCTCGCCAAGGTTGCCGCAGGCAATCCGCTCTCCTACGAAGAAGCCTGTCAGGCTTTCGACATCATGATGTCCGGCGAGGCGACGCCAAGCCAGATCGGTGCGCTGCTGATGGGTCTGCGCGTGCGCGGTGAGACCGTCGACGAGATTCTCGGCGCTGTGACCACGATGCGTTCGAAGATGTTGCGCGTCGAGGCCCCCGAAAATGCCGTCGACATCGTCGGCACCGGCGGCGACGGCGCCCATACCTACAATATCTCGACGCTCGCCTCGATCATCGTCGCAGGCTGCGGCGTGCCGGTCGCCAAGCATGGCAACCGGGCGCAGAGTTCCAAATCGGGGACGGCGGACGCGCTTTCGGCGCTCGGCGTCAAGCTTGATATTTCGGCCGAGCAGATCGGCAGCTGCATCCGCGATGCCGGCATCGGCTTCATGTTCGCGCAGGGGCACCACACGGCGATCCGCTTCGTGGCACCCAGCCGAATCGAACTCGGCACGCGCACGATCTTCAACCTGCTCGGACCGCTCTCCAATCCGGCCGGCGTCAGGCGGCAACTGCTCGGCGTCTATTCCGAGCAATGGCTGCGGCCGATCGCCGAAGCGCTGAAGAACCTCGGCTCGACGCATATCTGGGCCGTGCACGGTTCCGGCCTTGACGAGATCACGCTGACCGGCCCGACCACCGTGGTAGCGCTGGAGAATGGCAATATCCGCGAATTCACGCTGACGCCCGCGGATTTTGGCATGCAGCAGATCGACCTCGCGGAAATTCGCGGCGGCGATGGTGTCCACAACGCAGCCGCCCTGATGGGCGTGCTCGAAGGCGCCGAGAATGCCTATCGCGACATCTCTGTCGCCAATGCCGCGGCTTCCCTCGTCATTGCCGGCAGGGCTGCCAACCTGATGGAAGGTGTCGCTATGGCAAAGCATTCGCTGGAAACTGGTGCTGCCAAGGCCGCGCTGGAGCGGTTGATCGTCGTTTCGAATGCGTGAGGGATTGTCATGACCGATATCCTCCAGAAGATCGAAGCCTATAAGCGCGACGAAATCGCTGCCGCGATGGCGACGGTATCACTCGCCGAGCTCAAGGCTAGGATCGCCGGCGTCGAACCGCCGCGCGGCTTCCTGAAGTCGTTGCAGGCGAAAAAGGCGGCTGGCGACTATGGCCTCATCGCCGAGATCAAGAAGGCGAGCCCTTCCAAGGGTTTGATTCGCCCCGATTTCGACCCGCCAGCACTGGCGAGCGCCTACGAGGCCGGCGGCGCGGCCTGCCTCTCGGTGCTGACAGATGGGCCGAGTTTCCAGGGTGCGCCGGAATTCCTCACCCGAGCCCGTGCCGCCTGTGCGCTGCCGGCTTTGCGCAAGGATTTCCTGTTCGTCCCCTACCAGGTCTACGAGGCCCGGGCCTGGGGCGGCGACTGCATCCTGATCATCATGGCCTCGCTCTCCGATGACGAAGCGAAGGCGCTGGAGGATGCCGCCTTTGAACTCGGCATGGATGTGCTGGTCGAGGTGCATGACGAAGAGGAAACGGAGCGGGCTTTGAAGCTCAATTCGAAGATGCTCGGCGTCAACAACCGCAATCTCCGCAGCTTCGAGGTCGATCTCGCGACGTCCGAACGGCTGGCGAAACTGGTGCCGGACGACCGGCTGCTGGTCGGTGAAAGCGGCATCTTCACCAATGACGATTGCGCCCGGCTCAGCCGTTCCGGCATCACCACTTTCCTGGTCGGCGAAAGCCTGATGCGCAAGGATGATGTGACGGCGGCGACACGCACGCTTCTTGGCCTCGACCGCGCTGCTGCCGCGGAATGACGATGGAGCCCCGCCTGACCCATATCGACGCCGGCGGGGAAGCGAATATGGTCGACGTTGGCGACAAGGCCGAAACGGTCCGCACGGCGGTTGCCGAAGGCGCGGTCCGCATGCAGCCCAAGACCCTCGATCTGATACTGTCCGGCAATGCCAAGAAAGGCGATGTGCTCGCCACGGCTCGCATCGCCGGCATCATGGCCGCCAAGAAGACCTCGGATCTGATTCCCCTTTGCCATCCGCTGATGCTGTCAAAAGTCTCGGTCGACATCGTCCCCGACCCGGCCTTGCCGGGACTGCGGGTCGAGGCAATGGCAAAACTCACCGGCAAGACCGGTGTCGAAATGGAAGCACTGACCGCCGTCACGGTGGCCTGTCTGACCATCTACGACATGGCTAAAGCGGCCGACAAAGGCATGGAAATCATCGACATCCGGCTGAAGAGCAAGACGGGAGGCAAGTCAGGCGATTTTTCACGCACGGACTTGGAAAACTGATGGCGCTGCTGCCTGTCGAAGATGCACTGCGGCGCCTACTCGACAAGGCCCGTCCTACCGAGGCGAGCGAATCGGTGCCACTGAAGGCGGCCGAAGGCCGCGTTTTGGCGAGACCGGTCGCGGCCCTGCTGACGCAGCCGCCCTTTGATGGATCGGCCATGGATGGCTACGCGCTTCGCTCGGCAGATGTGACGACGGTCGGACAAAAGCTCAAGGTGATCGGCGAATCGGCGGCGGGACATGGTTTTTCCGGACAGGTCGCAGTTGGTGAGGCCGTCCGCATCTTCACCGGCGCACCGATGCCGGCGGGCGCGGATGTCGTGCTTCTGCAGGAAGACGCCACTGTCATCGACGGCGGCTTCATCGAAAACAATTTTTCGCCCGAAGCGGGCCGGCATGTCCGGCCGCGCGGCCAGGATTTTGCCGAAGGCGACGTCGTGCTGCGGGCCGGGCTGGTGCTTGATCCCGGCCGGCTCCTGGTCGCAGCCGGGATGAACCACCCTGCGCTCGATGTCTACCGCAAGCCGCTGGTCGCCATCGTCGCCACCGGCGACGAACTCCTGCCGCCCGGCAGCGCACTTGGCGAGCACCAGATCGTCGCGTCGAGCATTCACGCCATTACACCGCTCGCGCTGGCAGCCGGCGCGGAGGTGATCAATCTCGGCATTGTGCTGGATCAACCCGAGGCGATTGCCGGTGCGGCGCGCACGGCGGTCGAAGCGGGTGCGGATGTGCTGGTGACGCTCGGCGGCGCCTCCGTCGGCGATTACGACCTCGTGCAGCCGGCGCTCAAGAATATCGGCATGCAGCTCGATTTCTGGCGCATCGCCATGCGGCCGGGCAAGCCGCTGATGGTCGGTTCGCTKGGGCCGATGCATGTGCTGGGACTGCCGGGCAATCCGGTGTCGAGCATGGTCTGCGCCCTCCTCTTTCTCGAACCGCTGATCGCCAAGCTGGCGCATCGCCAAGCGCCATCGAGGCGTCGCATGGCGATGACAACGACTCCCCTGTCGGCCAACGACCACCGCCAGGACTATCTGCGCGCCACAGCCAGCCGAAACGCAGACGGCGTCCTCTGTGTCACATCCTTCGGCAAGCAGGATTCCTCGCAGATGAAGATTTTTGCGCTTTCCGACGCGCTCGTCATTCGCCCGCCGAACGCGACATCGCTGCCGGCTGGTGCGGACTGCGATGTGATGATGCTCCGCGACATCTGAGCGAATTGGACGCCCAGGCATCAGTTTTCCGCGAACGTGTCGGTATGCCAGTCATAACGGCGATGCCGCATCCATGCCCGCGATTTGCCGTCTATGGCGCCCACGACAGTGACGGTCGGCGGGCCATCGTCCTTTTCAACCACATAGACCTCGAGCGAACCGGTTTTGCGTAGTGTCTGGCCGGTGAAAAGTTGAGCTCCCGACCGGCAATCCGACCATTTCAGCCGCGCCGGCGTGACGACGATATCGGCGAGGTCACAGGCGGCCCCGGTCAAGCCGGCATTGGTCGCGATGATGATCACCAGCCCGCTGGCGGTCGTCGCGACGCACCACTGTTTCTGCGCACAGGCGAAGTGGCCGGCCGGTGTCTTGGCGAGTGCCTTTGCAATATCTTTTTTGGCTTGGTTGATCTCATCCTGAGTCAGTCGTTGCCGCTTGTTGGCCTTCGTGGTCGGCGCGCCTAGTTTCGAGGCAGCAATCGCATCGGGCTTTACCACGGTGTTGACTTTCAACGCCCTTTGCCACTGTTGAAGGATGAAGTCTGAGGGCTTGCTCTCGCTGACGGCCGCCGTCTCGCCGTCGACGATGCCGGCAAGGCTGCCGTCTTCAAAGATGATGAGACTTGGCTTCGGCGCAGCGGGAAGTGCCAGATGCACTGCCAGCAAGACGATGCAGACGACGGCACCGGCATAGCGCAGATGCGAGCGCATGATGGCGAGTGTGATCAGGCCGAAAGTCATGCCGACAAACAGCCAGGCGGGGATTTGTCCGGTGATCCATTCTCCACGCTGGACGGCGATCCATTTTGCCATGGCGATAACGAAATCCAGCCCATAGCCCATCACCTTCACCGGCAGCCATTCGAGCCCGAAAGGCAGGGCAAAGAGCGCCACAATCGCTGCCGGCATGACGACGAGGGAGATGACAGGCATGGCAAGCAGGTTCGCCGGCAGTCCCCAGGTGGCGATGCGGTTGAAATATTCGATTGAAAACAGGGCGGTCGACAGTCCACCGATCAGTGAGGTCATGAACACGCCGGCCATGAAGCGGGCAGCCGGCATCAGCCGGCGCAACAGCGGAATTCCGCTGATCGGTGTCATGGACTGCATTCGCCGCTGCAGCGTGGAATATCCGGTCACAAGTGCCAGCGTGGCGGCATAGGACATCTGGAAACCCGGCCCGATCATCGCAGATGGCGAGGCGACTGCGATGACGATGGCGGAAAGCGCTATGTTGCGCAGACTGATCGACGGCCGGTCGAAAAATACCGCCGTGAGCATGATCGCCATCATGATATAGGCGCGCTCGGCCGATACCGAAAAGCCCGAGATCAGATAATAAAGCGTCACCGTCACCAATGCGCCGGCTGCCGCGATCTTCTTGACCGGCCATCGATGCGAGAATTCCTGGGACAGGCTGAGCAGAAGCCTCAGCCCGACAAAGCAAAGACCGGCCGCAAGCGCCATGTTGAGCCCGGAAATAGCAATAATATGCGTCAGGCCGGCGAGCCTCAGTGCTTCTGTAGTTTCCGGCGACATGGCGTGCCGGTCGTCAGTGACCATCGACGCCGCGAAAGCGCCTGTGTCTCCGGGCAGGATGGACCGGATTCGCGCGCTGATGTCGATCTGCACCGAGTCGATCACCTGCATTGTCTTGTCGGTCAGCGACTGCGAGATGGGCGGCGCGTTTGCCCACGCTTTCGGCTTGCCGTAGAAGAAGCCGGACGCACCGAGCCCATCGAAATAACTGTCGAAGGCGAAATCATTGAGGCCCGCCAGAGCCGGGCCGGAAGGCGGTGAAAGACGCGCCCTGCCCTCGATCGTCGCACCGATCGCCAATGGCGGATCATGGCCGAGCGAGGTCACCCGGATGGTTTGCGGCGCCCGCTTCAGCCGCGGCTTTTCCGTCTCGACCAAGTTGATCTCGTAGCGCCAGCGACCGCGGGAATCCACTTCGCGCGCGATGACTATCCCGCGGACCGTCGTCGTCACCGGCCCGTCGAGAATCACCGTGTCGGCCCGCGCTGTCTGCCAGGCGGCCAGCAAGGCGCCGGCTGTCATCAGCAGTGCGGCTGCGGCAATTGCACGCAATGCCGGCCGCCAGGGGCCGAGGATCAACCATGCCACAGCCGCGCCGATGCAGAGCAGCAAGGTCGGCGCCACGGCTGGCGTACGGTCCAGCGCAAACCACCACGCGGCACCGGCTCCCAGAAAGACCGGCGTCCAGTGGAACAGATGGCCGAACTCGCGTTCCAGCCGGAAACCATCCGAGGCGAAGGCGCGCGAGCGCATGACCACCACGGCAACGGCTTGTTCTATACGGGCTCTCGGTGGTCGATCGACGACCGGTGCCGGCCGGTTCAATGCACTGGGAAGCAGATCGAGATCGAACGCGTCGACCGATTCAATATCTTCCCGCTGTGCTTCGTTTGCGAGCCCGCTTGTCATAATAATGTCGTGAAATCGCCCGATTTCTTAACAGAGAGACTGCAGCCCGGATTCGGAATTGGCAACTGCGATTCATGCGATTTTTCGCGCACTGGGTGTGACCGGCGCGTTCAATCGATTAAAATTCTAGTGAAGAAGATTCTCTTTGATTTCCGCTTATTGCAGTGCCAAAACCTGTTACGGCAACGCAACAACAGACTCTGGTAATTCTTTGTGTTTATCAGATATTCGTCCGCGAAAGCCCACTCTAATTGTGGCAGCTTTTTGCTGCCTGCCTATCCTTGAACGGAGGAAATTATGGCTGATAAGAAAGCGTCTATCTCAATTGACGGCAAGCAGGTCGATCTCGAAGTGCGATCCGGCACCATCGGCCCTGACGTCATTGACATTGCGCCCCTTTATAAAACCGCCAAGGCCTTTACCTACGACCCGGGCTTCACGTCGACCGCCTCCTGCGAATCCAAGATCACCTATATCGATGGCGATGAAGGTGTGTTGCTGCATCGCGGCTATCCGATCGAACAGCTTGCCGAACACGGCGACTTCCTCGAAGTCTGCTATCTCTTGCTCTACGGCGAATTGCCGACCGCCAGCCAGAAGAAGGATTTCGACTATCGCGTCGTTCACCACACCATGGTGCATGAGCAGATGAGCCGCTTTTTCACCGGCTTCCGCCGTGATGCTCATCCGATGGCGGTCATGTGCGGCTGCGTCGGCGCTCTCTCGGCCTTCTATCACGACTCTACCGACATCACTGATCCGCACCAGCGCATGGTCGCTTCGTTGCGCATGATCGCCAAGATGCCGACGCTCGCCGCCATGGCCTACAAGTATCATATCGGCCAGCCCTTCGTTTATCCGAAGAACGATCTGGACTATGCGTCGAACTTCCTGCGCATGTGCTTTGCCGTTCCTTGCGAGGAATATGTGGTGAACCCGGTTCTGGCCCGCGCCATGGACCGCATTTTCATCCTGCATGCCGACCATGAGCAGAATGCTTCGACCTCGACCGTGCGTCTTGCCGGCTCGTCAGGCGCCAATCCCTTCGCCTGTATCGCCGCCGGCATTGCCTGCCTCTGGGGCCCGGCGCATGGCGGCGCCAATGAAGCCGCGCTCAACATGCTGCGCGAGATCGGCACCGTCGACCGCATCCCGCAATATGTCGCCAAGGCAAAGGACAAGAACGACCCGTTCCGCCTGATGGGCTTTGGCCACCGCGTCTACAAGAACTATGACCCACGCGCCAAGATCATGCAGAAGACGACGCATGAAGTTCTCGGCGAACTCGGCCATAAGGACGATCCGTTGCTCGAAGTGGCGATGGAGCTCGAAAAGATCGCGCTGCACGACGAATACTTCATCGAGAAGAAGCTCTATCCGAATATCGACTTCTATTCGGGCATCACGCTCAAGGCCCTGGGCTTCCCCACCGAGATGTTCACCGTGCTGTTCGCGCTCGCCCGTACCGTCGGCTGGATCGCCCAGTGGAACGAGATGATCGAGGATCCGGACCAGCGCATCGGCCGGCCGCGCCAGCTCTATGTCGGCGAGCCGCAACGCGACTACGTGCACGTCTCCAAGCGCTGAGCGCTCTGCCAGCAAATCGAAAGGGCCGTGTCGGAAACGACATGGCCCTTTTCCTCGACTGCCATGTGAATTCGGATCTGTTGCCCGGCGAAGATCCGATATCGCCTGAAATGGAAAAGGCCGCGATCGCGGCCTTTTCTGTTCCAATATCCGAAGCTGGCAGACTGCCGGCAGGCAGCAATTACTGCGCCTTGGCCTTGTCCTGGGCTTCTTCCAGCTTCTTGCGGGCTTCCTCAGCCTTCTTCTGCATTTCTTCCTGCAGCTTCTTCTGGGTCTCCACCATCTTGGACTGCTCCATGGCCGGGCCATCGAGGGCCGCCTTGAAGCCTTCGAGCGACATCTTGATCGGGTTCGGCATGCGCTGGAAGTTCACCGAGGTGAACACAACTTCCTGACCCTTTTTCATGTTGTTGATGATCGCGTCGGTCAGCGGCATTTCGGCGATGCACATGTCGGGCATGCAGACGCCGTATTCCAGCTTGTTGCCCTTCGAATTGTCGATTTGCATCAGCACGCCCGGCGGGACGAGACGCGCGGTCGGCACCGAAACCTGCATGAACTTGCGGTTGATCTTGCCGGTGACCAGGACCAGCGCCACGGCGGTGATCAACTGTCCGGTATTGGCGGTCTGGACGTTGCGCACCGAGCAGACGGTGCTGTCATCCTGCTTGTCGCAGAGCTTGAACCAGCCCTGCGGCGTCTGCTGAGCGGAAGCGTAACCCGGCATGGTGAACGCAGTCGCCGCAAAGGCCACGGCTCCGATGGTCGCGCGCACGGCGGTCTTGATGGTGAAGCTCATATTCTATCCCGTCTCCTGATCTCTGTGAGGCCAGTGCTCCCGGCCGTTCAGCCGGAGCCCTCCTGCCGGTCAATTGAGGCAAATACATGACCCGTGTTATTGGCGCCCCTGTTACATCGCCGCCTCCAAGATATCCAGCCTTTCTTTGAGGCCGCGACGAATATTTCAGAAATGCCACACCACAAGTTGGATATATGCCGCACTGTTGCTAGTCTCGAAGCGTGACTCGTGTTTTTCAAGGTCGATTGCTGTGCTGAAACTGCTTGTGGCCCTGTTCCTGTTGATCTTTCCGGCCCAGGTGCTTGCCGGCGAAGCGCTCTACGGCATCGCCATGCGTGGCAATCCGGCGCTGCCGCCGGACTTCAAGGCCTTCCCTTACATAAACCCTCACGTAAAGAAAGGCGGCCGGCTGGCGTTCGGCGTGATGGGCACGTTCAACAACCTCAATCCCTTCATCCTCAAGGGCAAGCGTACCACCGCGCGCGGCCTCTGGGACCCGGAACTCGGCAACCTTGTGTTCGAATCGCTGATGATGCGGTCTCGTGACGAACCCTTCACCATGTATGGCCTGCTGGCGGAGAGCGTTGAATGGGATGATGCCCGGACCTACATCCAGTTCAACCTGAACCCCAAGGCGAAGTGGGCGGATGGCCAGCCGGTTACGCCCGACGATGTGATCTTCACTTTCGAACTCCTGCGCGACAAGGGCGCTCCTCCCTTCTCCACCCGGTTGGTCGCAGGCGGGAAAGTCCTGGTCGAAAAGATGGAGAAGATCGGCGAACATTCTGTCCGCTTCACCTTGTCCAAGACCGCCACAAGGGAATTGCCGCTGCTTCTGGCGCTGTCGCCGGTGCTGCCGAAGCACGCGACGAAGGTCGACGGCTTTGATCAAACCACATTGACGCCGCTCATGGGCTCCGGCCCTTACCGTATCAAACAGGTACGGCCGGGTGAAAAGATCCTCTTCGAGCGCGACCCGAATTATTGGGGCAAGGACCTGCCTTCTATGGTCGGCTTCAACAATTTCGATCAGATCTCGATCGAATATTTTCTCGAAGAGAACACGCTGTTCGAGGCCTTCAAGAAAGGTGAAGTCGATATCTACAAGGAAGGCGCGCCGAACAATTGGCAAGGCGCCTATAACTTCCCGGCTGTGCAACGCGGTGATGTCGTCAAGGACGCGTTCAAGCTGCGCTTGCCGGCCAATACCTATTCGCTGGTCTTCAACACCCGCCGGCCACTCTTCGCCAATGAAAAACTGCGCGAGGGTCTGATGATCGCCTTCGATTTCGAATGGCTGAACAGGACGCTGTTCGACAATGCCTATTCGCGCATCGAAAGCTTCTGGCAGAATTCCGATCTCTCCAGCGAAGATCATCCGGCCAGCGCCAAGGAACTTGCTCTGCTGGGCGCGGCGAAGGACGAGATCGACCCAGCGATCCTGGCCGGCACCTATAGGCTGCCGGTCACCGACGGTTCCGGCCGCGACCGCAAGGTGCTGAAGCGGGCCTATGACTTGATCACGGCCGCCGGCTATAGCATCAAGGACGGAAAGATGCGCGATGCGAAAGGCACGCCGCTCGCCTTCGAAATCCTCTGCCAGAGTCCGGATCAGACTCGCATCGCTCTTAGCTATCAGCGCAGTCTTGCAGCTCTCGGAATCGTCATTTCAATCCGTTCGGTCGAAGACGCGCAATATCAGCAGCGCAGCCAGACCTTCGATTTCGACATGATTTTCCGCACCTATGCGGCGTCGCTGTCGCCTGGCATCGAACAGGTCAGTCGCTGGGGTTCTTCCTATCGCGAAGTGCCGGGATCAGAAAACATGGCCGGTGTCGCCGATCCGGATATCGACCAGATGATCCAGGCGATCGTCGCGGCGCGCGAGACGGACGACTTCAATTCCGCCATCCGCGCGCTCGACCGCCTGCTGCTCAACGGCCACTATGTCATCCCGCTCTTCTTCATTGGTGAACAGTGGGTTGCGCGATGGAACTATATCGGCCATCCGGATTATTTGCCATTATACGGCGCACAGTTCCAAACATGGTGGGACAAAAGGGTTCAGTAGGGTTCATGGACAAGCAGCATATCGATATCGAAATCATCTCCGACGTGGTCTGTCCCTGGTGCTATCTCGGCCAGGGAAGATTGAAGCTTGCGCTGGACGAGGTGAGGGACACAATCAGCGCCGATATTACCTGGAAACCCTACCAACTCGAACCGAACGTGCCGCCGGGTGGTTTCGACACGTTCGACTATCTCGCCAAGAAGATCGGTGGTGCCGACCAGGTGCGCCGCTCGCATGAAATGCTGACCAAGATGGGCGCCGAAATCGGCCTGCCTTTCGCGCTCGATAAAGCCAGGCGCTTCCCGAATACGCTCGACGCCCATCGCCTGATCCATTGGGCCGGCCTGCTGGGCCATGACATGCAGGACAAGATTTCCCGGGCGCTGTTCAAGGCCAATTTCGTCGACGGCCTCGATGTCGGTGACCGTGCCGTCCTTCTGCAGATCGCCACCGACATGGGCATGGATCGTCGCACCGTCGAAAAGCGGCTGGAGGACGGCAGCGATCTCGATCTTATCAAGGGAGAGATCGCGCATGCGCAGCGCATGGGCGTCACCGGCGTGCCCTGCTTCGTCTTCGAGCATCAATATGCGGTGACCGGGGCGCAGTCGGTCGAGGCATTCGCCACCGCACTCAAGCAGATCGCCGAGATGAAGACGCAAGCGGCAGAGTGACTTCGGATTGGGTTTCGGTTAAAATCTGCTTCGAATATCGTCGAGGCCGCAATGGAAAAATTGGATCGCATTACTCAAGACCCGAACGTCATGGGCGGACGGCCGTGCATACGCGGCATGCGGGTAACGGTCGGTATGATTGTCGGGCAGATCGGTGCCGGTCTGACACCAGAAGAGTTACTTCAAGATTACCCCTATCTTGAGGCTGACGATATAAAGCAGGCTTTGCTTTACGCTGCATGGCGCTCAGAAGAGCGGGAAATCGCATTCGCAGAGTCATGAAAATCTTGATCGACATGAACCTCTCACCAAGTTGGGCGGCGTTTCTACGATCTGGGGATATCGAGGCGGTGCATTGGTCACAAGTCGGATCGGCTGCTGCGCGGGATATTGATATAATGCGCTATGCCGCGGATCACAGCTACCACGTCTTGACGAACGATCTCGATTTCGGTTCGATCCTGGCTGTAACGCATGGCCGTGAGCCGAGCGTGATTCAAATTCGATCCAACAATCTGAGGCCGGAAAGCATTGGTATCGCAGTCGCGATGGCCTTGAAGCAGTCTGCCGATCAACTTCAAGCGGGCGCGCTGCTGACGATCGATCCGCAGCGCACGCGCCTGCGACTATTGCCGCTTGGTGAATAAATTCACCCCTTCCCCGCAATCTCCGCCAACTGCGTCATCAGCACCGCCGCAGCTGCCATGCGCTTTTCCGGGCTCGGCAGGTCGCGCGCCAGGAACATCGAATGATCAGGCCGGATCTTCGCCAGCGTCCCCTGCTTGGCGATATAGGCGACCAGCCCGGCCGGGTTCGGAAACACCTTTTCGCGGAACTGCACGACGATGCCCTTCGGCCCGGCTTCCAGCTTCTCGACATTGGCGGTGCGGCAAAGCGACTTGATGTAGACGACCTTGAGCAGCGCCTCGACCTCGGGCGGCATCGGGCCGAAGCGGTCGATCAGCTCTGCGCCGAAGCCGTCGATCTCTTTTAAGTTTTCCAGATCGCCGAGACGCCGATAGAGCTGCATCCTGAGATGCAGGTCCGGCACGTAATGTTCCGGGATCATCACCGTGACGCCGATGACGATCTGTGGCGACCAGCCGGTATCGGGCAACTGTTCATCGCCCTTGATTTCCAGCACCGCTTCTTCGAGCATCTGCTGGTAGAGTTCGAAGCCGACTTCCTTGATATGGCCGGACTGTTCTTCGCCCAGCAGGTTGCCGGCGCCACGCAGGTCGAGGTCGTGGCTGGCAAGCTGGAAGCCGGCGCCGAGCGTGTCGAGCGATTGCAGCACCTTCAGCCGCTTGTCGGCCATGGTCGTCAGCGTCTTGTTGACCGGCAGCGTCAGCAGCGCAAAGGCACGCACCTTGGAACGACCGACGCGACCGCGGATCTGATAGAGCTGCGCGAGGCCGAACATATCGGCGCGATGTACGATCAGCGTATTGGCCGTCGGCACGTCAAGGCCGGATTCGACGATTGTTGTCGATAAGAGCACATCATACTGGCCGTCGTAGAAGGCGTTCATGATGTCGTCGAGTTCGCCCGCCGGCATCTGGCCATGGGCGGTGGCGACCTTGAGTTCCGGCACCGCCTCGCGCAGGAAGATCTGGATTTCCTCGAGGTCGGAAATGCGTGGGCAGACATAAAAGCTTTGTCCGCCACGATAGTGCTCGCGCATCAGCGTTTCGCGGATCACCAGCGGATCGAAAGGCGAAATGAAGGTGCGCACCGCCATGCGGTCAACGGGCGCGGTGGTGATCAGCGACAGTTCGCGAACGCCTGTCAGCGCCAGTTGCAGCGTGCGGGGAATCGGCGTCGCCGAGAGCGTCAGCACGTGCACATCGGATTTCAGCTCCTTGAGGCGTTCCTTGTGCTTGACCCCGAAATGCTGCTCTTCGTCGACGATCAGCAGGCCCAGATTGGCGAATTTGATGCCGGAGCCGAGCAGCGCATGCGTGCCGACCACGAGATCGGCCTTGCCCTCCGCGAGCTCCTTCTTCGTCTCGTTGAGTTCCTTCGTTCCGACCAGCCGCGAGGCCTGGCGAATGCGGATGGGGAAGCCGCGCATGCGCTCGGAGAACGTCTTGAAATGCTGGCGGGACAGCAGCGTCGTCGGCACGACGACTGCCACCTGCGCGCCATTCATCGCAGCGATGAAAGCAGCACGCAGCGCCACTTCGGTCTTGCCAAAACCGACATCGCCGCAGATCAGCCGGTCCATGGGCCGACCAGCGGCGAGATCTTCACGCGCGGCCTCGATCGCACTGGCCTGGTCTTCCGTTTCGTCATAGGGGAAGCGGGCGGAGAACTCGTCATAGAGCCCCTCGGGCGAAGCCAGCACCGGCGCATGCCGCATGGTGCGTTCGGCCGCGATCTTGATCAGGCCGGCGGCCATGTCGAGCAGCCGCTTCTTCAGCTTGGCCTTGCGCGCCTGCCAGGCGACACCGCCGAGCTTGTCGAGCTGCACCTCCGTTGCGTCCGAGCCGAAGCGCGACAGCAGTTCGATATTTTCGACCGGCAGGAACAGCTTGTCGCCGCCGGCATACTGGATTTCCAGGCAGGCTCTGGGCGCGCCGGCCGCCTCGATCGTCACCAAGCCCATGAACTTGCCGATGCCATGTTCGGCATGAACGACGATCGAGCCTTCGTCGATCGACGAGGCTTCGGAGATGAAATCGGCCGAGCGGCGCTTGCGCTTGGCGCGACGGACGAGCCGGTCGCCCAGAATATCCTGCTCGCCGATAACAACGAGCTTTCCCGTCTCGAAGCCGCTTTCGAGCGACAGCACCGTCGAGGCCGCCTCACCGGCTTTGAGCTTCATCGCGCCGGCAAGGCTCTCCACCGGAACGACGCGTTCCAGTCCATGCTCGGCCAGCACCTGCAGCAGGCGGTCGAGCGAACCTTCGGACCAGCCTGATATCACCACCTTGTCGCCCTTGGCGCGATGGTCGGCAATGTGCTTGACGGCGGCGGTGAAGACGTTGACCCGCTCTTCGCCCTGCTGCTCGCCGGCGCGCGCCCAGCGCATACCCGGCCGCGCTTCAAGTACTACGACCTTGCGCGCCTCGCCCTCATGCTCGTTGAACGGCGTGACACGGATCGCGCCCTTTTCGGCGAGCGCCAGTTTCACCTGTTCATCGGAAAGATAGAGTTGGTCGGGCGGCACCGGTTTGTAGGGCGCGCCCTGCGTCATGCCCTTCTGCGGCTTGCCGCTTTCCAGCCGCGCTTCATAATAATCGGTGATCAGCTTGAAGCGCTCGACCGCCGCTTCCTGCAGCGTATGGTCGGTCAGGATACGGAAGGCGCCGAGATAATCGAACAGGGTTTCGAGCGTCTCGTAATAGAGCGGCAGCCAATGTTCCATGCCGGCAAAACGGCGGCTTTCGGAAATGGCGTGATAGAGCGCATCGTCGCGCGTCGCCGCGCCGAACATGGTCAGGTAGTTCCGCCGGAAACGGCTGATCATGTCCGGATTGAGCGACACTTCGCTCATCGGATTGAGTTCCAGCGAACGCACCTGTCCCGTCGTGCGCTGCGTCAAGGGATCGAAGGAACGGATCGTCTCCAGCGTGTCGCCGAAGAAATCCAGCCGGAACGGCTGTTCCTCACCAGGCATGAACACGTCGAGAATGCCGCCGCGCACGGCAAATTCGCCGACTTCGCGCACCGTATCGGTGCGGTCGAAGCCGTTGCGTTCCAGCCGCGAGGCAATGTCATCCATCCGCATCGTCTGGCCGGGCTTGGCCGAAAAACCCATGGCGGCAATCGCCTCGCGCGGCGGCAGCCTCTGCACCAGCGCGTTGGCTGTCGTCAGCAGGATCGCCGGATGCGGATTCCTGGCATGGCTGATCAGGCCGGACAGCGCCGAAAGTCTCCGGGCGGAGACATCGGTACCGGGCGAGACGCGGTCATAGGGCAGGCAGTCCCAGCCCGGCAGGCTCAGCACCGGAATTTCCGGCGCGTGGAAGGCGAGCATCTGCTCAAGATCGGAAATATGCTGGCCGTCGGAGAGAACATAGGCGATCGGCGCGCCGGATTGCGCCAGTTCGGCAAGCAGCAGCGCATCGACGCCGGCAGGGACATTGCCGATCGTGAAGCTTTTCGCATCCGCAAGCACTTTTTGAGGATCGAAACCGGGGATCACCTGTCCCGTCTTGTTTTCTGTCAGCATCAAACCTTGCCTGTATCGATCGCAGATGCGAATGCCTCTTCCGGCCGGAAAGCCATGACTCGCGCAAAAAGCGGCGTGGTCAGCCGATCCGGCAAGGTCTCTCCACCGCAGATCCATTTGAAAAGATCATTGTCGTCTTCGGTCAGAATGCGCTCGAATTCATCCAGTTCCGTGTCCGCCAGATGCGGTAGCTCGGTATCGGCGAACTGGCCGAAGATCAGGTCCATCTCGCGGATGCCACGATGCCAGGCGCGAAACAGCAGGCGCCTGCGGCGGGGATCAAGCTCAGCGCTGGTGCGGTTCGTTCCGGTCATGGGGCTCGCGGATTCCTCTATGAAAGAGGCACTCTATATCCCCTGAAAATCGGCTTGTCAGCCTTGCAAATCATCCGGGACACGGCATCTATTGCGCTCATGCGCCCATTCATCCTCGATCCACTGTTCGCTTCGCTCTCGTCGCTGCCCGGAATCGGCGCCAAGACCGGCGAACTCTATGCGCGGCTGCTCGGCCGCGAAGCGATCGAGGATTGCCGGATCATCGACCTGCTTTTCCATGTGCCCGCCAGCCTGATCGACCGCCGCAACCAGCCGGGCATCGCGCTGGCGGCGCCAGGCGCGATCGTCACCGTCACCGCCCGCGTCGACCGTCACCAGCCGCCGCCGCGCGGCAATCGCAATGTGCCCTACCGCATCTTCCTGCATGACGACACCGGCGAACTGGCGCTGACCTATTTCCGTTCCTATGGCGACTGGCTGCAGAAGCAGTTTCCCGTCGACGAGACGGTGATGGTCAGCGGCAAGATCGACTGGTTCAACGGCCGCGCCTCGATGGTGCATCCCGATCATGTTGCGCGCCTCTCCGAAGGCGAGACGCTGCCGATGATCGAACCGATTTACGGCCTGACGGCCGGGCTCTCGCCGAAAATCCTGCGCAAGACGATCGAGGCGGCCGTCGCCAAGGTACCGGACATGCCGGAATGGGCAGACGTCGCACTCGTCCAGCAGCAGGGCTTCATGCCCGTCGCCACCGCATTTCGGATGGTTCATGATCCACGTGATGCCCATGACATCGATCCGCAGGCGCCAGCCCGGCGCCGGCTTGCCTATGATGAATTCCTCGCTGGCCAATTGTCGCTGGCGCTTGTGCGGTCGCGGCTGCGCAAGACACCCGGCACGCCGGTGTCGCCGACCGGTGAACTGTCGACCAAGGTCGTCGATGCCCTGCCCTTCTCGTTGACCAACAGCCAGCAGGCGGCGATCGGCGATATCCTGCACGACATGGCCGGCAAGGACTGCATGCTCAGGCTGCTGCAGGGCGATGTCGGCTCGGGCAAAACCGTGGTGGCGCTTCTCTCGATGCTGGCGGCAGTCGAGAGCGGCGGCCAGGCCGTGCTGATGGCGCCGACGGAAATCCTCGCCCGGCAGCATTTTGCCACGATCAGCCAGATGGCGCGCAAGGCCGATATCCGTATCGAAATCCTGACAGGCCGCACCAAGGGCCGCGAGCGCGAAGACATTGTCGAGCGCATCGCATCCGGCGAAGCGCAGATCGTCATCGGCACGCATGCGCTGTTTCAGGACAATGTCAGCTACAGCAACCTGCTTCTCGCCGTTGTCGACGAACAGCATCGCTTCGGCGTTCACCAGCGGCTACGGCTGACGGCCAAGGGCATCTCGCCGCATATGCTGGTGATGACGGCGACGCCCATCCCGCGCACCCTGGTCCTCGCCGCGTTCGGTGATATGGATGTGTCGAAACTCACCGAAAAACCGGCCGGTCGCAAGCCGATCCAGACCGTGATCATGCCCGCCGAACGTATCGGCGAGATCATCGATCGCCTCCGGGCCGCCGTGGCCGAGGGCCGCAAGGTCTACTGGATTTGTCCATTGGTGGAAGAATCCGAAGAATCGGACCTGATATCGGTCGAGGAACGGCATGCCGTGCTGGCGCAAACCTTTGGCGACCAGGCCACTCTCATTCATGGACGCATGAGCGGGCCGGAAAAGGACGCCATCATGTCCGCCTTCAAGAACAGCGAGACGCGGCTCCTGGTCGCCACGACGGTGATCGAGGTCGGCGTCGACGTGCCCGACGCGTCGATCATGGTGATCGAGCATGCCGAACGTTTCGGCCTGGCGCAGCTGCACCAGTTGCGCGGCCGCGTCGGACGCGGCAGCGAAGCGTCAAGCTGCATCCTGCTCTACAAAGGGCCGCTCAGCGAAAACGCGCAGTCGCGGTTGAAGATCATGCGCGAAACCGAGGACGGCTTCCTCATCGCCGAGGAGGATCTCAAGCTGCGTGGCGAGGGCGAACTGCTCGGCACGCGTCAGTCCGGCACGCCAGGCTTTGCCATTGCCAGCCTTGAAGCCCATGGCGACCTCCTGGAGATCGCCCGCAAGGACGCACACTATCTGCTCGATCGTGATCCCGAATTGACCAGCGAACGCGGCACGGCGGTCAGGACGCTACTTTATCTGTTCCGGCGCGACGAAGCGATCCGGTTTCTGAACGCGGGCTGACGGGCGGCTCGACGTCGATTTCTTTTGGCGACCATTCCGGTGCCACGAGGCCGCCGGAGATCAGCAGCTTGGCGGCATCTTCCGGCGTCATGTCGAGCTCCATGATCTTGGAGCGCTCGACGAAAACCAGGAATCCCGCGGTCGGAACCGGTGTCGGCGGCAGGAACACCGCCACCATGTCCATGCCCTTGTCATTGAAGCGCGAGGCGATTTCGCCCGCTGCGTCAGTGGCGATGAACACCATCGACCACAGGCCTGGCGACGGATATTCGATCATGCCGACTTTCTTGAACGAATTCGTCCGCTCACGCAGCACCGTCTCGAAGATCTGCTTCAGGCCCTTGTAGAGCGATCGTACCAGCGGCATGCGCGCCAGGATCGACTCGCCGAACTGGACGATCGATTGGCCAATCAGGTTCTTGGCGAAAACGCCGATCAGGGTGATGAGGATCACCGCAATCAACAGGCCAAAACCGGGCACGGCGAATTTCGTATAGTGCTCTGGCGAAAAGGGCGACGGAATATAGGGCTCGACCCAACTGTCGGCCCAATGAATGAAGGTCCAGGTCAACCAGATGGTAATGGCGATCGGGGCACAGATGATCAGCCCGGTGAGAAAATTGTTGCGCAATCGCACGCCKAGCGGCGTCTTCGGGGGTTTAAGCGGCAATTCATCCATTGCGCAATCCAGTCCTACAACACCCCTGAATCTTAGCGCGGCATTCCCGCGCTGCACAAGCGCATTTTCGTCGCATTCACTCCACCGTGACCGATTTCGCCAGGTTTCTCGGCTGGTCGACATCGGTGCCCATGAATACGGCCGTGTGATAGGCAATCAGCTGAATCGGCAGCGAAAAGATCATCGGCTKGATCGATTCGTCGGCATCCGGCAATGTGATCGTTGCCATGGTCGGCAGCGTCGTCGCCGCTGCGCCCCGTGCATCGGTGACGAGGATGATCCGGCCGCCGCGGGCGGCCACCTCCTGCATGTTCGACACCGTCTTCTCGAAGAAGCGGTCATGCGGAGCAATGACGATCACCGGCATGTTTTCGTCGATCAGCGCGATCGGGCCGTGCTTGAGCTCGCCGGCGGCATAGCCCTCGGCGTGGATATAGGAAATCTCCTTCAGCTTCAGCGCGCCTTCCATGGCGAGCGGAAAACTCGTGCCGCGGCCGAGATAGAGCACGTCCTTGCAGCGCGACAGCTCGCGCGACAGCGTCTCCATCATCGGCTGGATGCGGTTGAGCACCGCGCTCATCACGCGCGGCATCTCGGCGAGATGACCGACGAGCGTTCGCTCCTGCTCGGCGGACAATGTGCCGCGCTGCCGGCCGGCAGCGATGGCGAGTGCCGCGAGGACGGTCAGCTGGCTGGTGAACGCCTTGGTCGAGGCAACGCCGATCTCCGGCCCGGCAAGGATCGGGAAGACTGCGTCCGATTCCCGCGCAATCGTCGATTCCCGGACATTGACGACGGCGCCGATTCTGAGCCCCGCCTCCCGGCAATAGCGCAATGAGGCGAGCGTATCGGCGGTTTCGCCCGACTGCGAGATGAAAAGGGCGGCGGATGATGGCGCCAGCGGCACTTCGCGATAGCGGAATTCTGAGGCGACGTCGATTTCGATCGGCAGGCGCGCATAGCGTTCGAACCAGTATTTCGATGTCAGTCCCGCCAGATAAGCGGTGCCGCAGGCGGAAATCGCCAGGCTCTGCAGCTTGGAAAAGTCGATCTCGGGCACGTCACGAACGCGTTTTTCGGCAAAGTCGATATAGTGGCCAAGCGTGTGCGAAATCGCCTCCGGCTGCTCATAGATCTCCTTCTCCATGAAATGCCGATGGTTGCCCTTGTCGATGATGACATAGGCTGACGCCGTAGACTGCTGGCGCGGCCGGCTCACAGGCCGGCCCTCTATATCCATGATCTCCGCGCCAGTCCGTGAAATCACCGACCAATCGCCATCGACGAGGTAAGAAACCTGGTTGGTAAAGGGCGCCAGCGCGATAGCATCGGAGCCAAGATACATCTCGCCTTTGCCATAGCCGATGGCGAGCGGCGGGCCGGAGCGGGCGGCGTAGATCGTCTCGGGCTCGCTTTCGAACATGATCGCCAGCGCATAGGCGCCGGTAACGCGCTTCAGCATCGCCTGCACGGCCTGCCGTGGCGAGACCCCTGCCCCGACCTGGTCCGCGAGCATCTGCGCCACGACTTCGGTATCGGTCTGGCTGGCAAAGCTGACGCCTTTGGCGGTCAGCTCCTGCTTGATCTCGGCGAAATTTTCGATGATGCCGTTGTGGACGACGGCAACGCCGCCGGCAAAATGCGGATGCGCATTGGTTTCGTTCGGCACGCCATGCGTCGCCCAGCGCGTATGGGCAATGCCGGAATTGCCCGCCAAAGGTTCAGCCGCGAGCCTCGCTTCAAGATTGCCGAGCTTGCCTTCGGCGCGGCGGCGCTCGAGCCGGCCTTCAACGATGGTGGCGATGCCAGCGGAATCGTATCCGCGATATTCGAGCCGCTTCAGGGCATCGACAAGCCGCCCCGCCACCGGTTGAACACCCACGATCCCGACGATTCCGCACATGCGATGTCTCCCAAACAGTTCAACGAACAGGCTTTTTGACCGGAAAATCAGGCTACGGCAACCTGAGCCGCATCAATTTCGGTTTCCACCGTTAACGGTGCCACACCAAAAATTTCCCGCAACCTGATGATCCCGGATTTGTTGCATATTTGCAGCACATCCGTTATGCAGCGGACCAACAAGGCAAGCCAGCAATGTCCTGAAATTTCCATGCGATCGGCGTCCCGGGCACTCTCTTCCGGCGCCTCGCTTGGGCCGTTCCCGCGGATTGGACATTTTACCGCCAGATTCCGCCTCTAGCGCGGTTGACGGTATGAATGGCATGCCCGATCCGATTGTGTGCGACAGGAGACTGCATTGAAGAACAACAAGAAAGTAGCGCTGATCACCGGCATTACCGGCCAGGACGGAGCCTATCTCGCAGAGCTTCTGCTGAGCAAGGGCTATATCGTCCACGGCATCAAGCGCCGTTCTTCCTCGTTCAACACCAGCCGCATCGAAAACATCTACCAGGATCCGCACGAACAGGACCAGCGCTTCTTCCTGCACTATGGCGACATGACGGATTCGACCAATCTCATCCGCATCGTCCAGGAATGCCAGCCCGACGAGATTTATAACCTCGCCGCCCAGAGCCATGTGCGCGTGTCCTTCGAGACACCGGAATATACCGCCAATGCCGACGGCATCGGCACGCTGAGGCTCTTGGAAGCCATCCGCATTCTCGGCCTCGAAAAGACCACCCGCTTCTACCAGGCCTCGACGTCGGAGCTTTACGGCCTGGTCCAGGAAGTGCCGCAGCGCGAAACCACGCCCTTCTACCCGCGCAGCCCCTATGCCGCCGCAAAGCTCTACGCCTACTGGATCGTGGTCAATTACCGCGAAGCCTATGGCATGCATGCGTCGAACGGCATTCTCTTCAACCATGAGAGCCCGCTGCGCGGCGAGACTTTCGTCACCCGCAAGATCACCCGCGCGGCAGCCGCCATCCGGCTCGGCAAGCAGGAAAAGCTCTTCCTCGGCAATCTCGACGCCAAGCGCGACTGGGGCCATGCGCGCGAATATGTGAGGGGCATGTGGCTGATGCTGCAGCAGGATGAATCGAGCGACTATGTGCTCGCCACCGGCGAGACCACCGAAGTCCGACAATTCGTCACCTGGGCCTTCGAGGATGTCGGCATCCATCTCGAATGGCGTGGCGAAGGCGTCGAGGAAAAGGGCTACGACACGCTCTCCGGCAGATGCATCGTCGAAGTCGATCCGCGTTATTTCCGTCCGACGGAAGTCGAACTCCTGATCGGCGACCCCTCCAAGGCGCACCAGAGGCTCGGCTGGAAGCACGAGACCTCCGTCCGCGATCTCTGCCGCGAAATGGTCAACGAGGACCTCAAGGTCATGCAGACCGCCACTGTGATGAAAGAGGCCTGATCCATGTATGCTCTCAAGGGCAAGAAGGTCTGGGTCGCCGGCCACCGCGGCATGGTCGGCTCGGCCATCGTCCGCCGGCTGGCGAGCGAGGATTGCCAGGTGATCACCGCCTCGCGACAGGATGCAGACTTGCGCGATCAGGCTGCGACGACCGCCTGGATCGAGAAGACCAGGCCGGATGCCGTCTTCCTTGCCGCAGCCAAGGTCGGCGGCATTCTCGCCAACGATACCTATTCGGCGGACTTCCTCTACGACAACCTGATGATCGAGGCCAACATCATCCACGGTGCCCACAAGGTCGGCATCGAAAAGCTGATGTTCCTCGGCTCGTCCTGCATCTATCCGAAATTCGCAGCCCAGCCGATCACCGAGGAAGCGCTGCTGACTGGCCCTCTCGAGCCGACCAACGAGTGGTATGCGATCGCCAAGATCGCCGGCATCAAGCTCTGCGACGCCTACCGCAAGCAGCACGGCTCCGATTTCATCTCCGGCATGCCGACCAATCTCTACGGCCCCGGCGACAATTTCGACCTCAATTCATCGCATGTCATGCCGGCGCTGATCCGCAAGGCGCATGAGGCAAAGCTCTCAGGCGCAGAGAGCATCACCGTCTGGGGAACCGGCACGCCGCGCCGCGAGTTCCTTCACGTCGATGATTGCGCCGACGCCTGCGTGCATCTGATGAAGACGCATTCGGCAGCCGGCCATGTCAATGTCGGCTCCGGCGAGGACCTGACCATCCTCGAACTGACGCAGATGGTCTGCGACGTCGTCGGCTTCCAGGGCCGGATCGTCCATGACCTCTCGAAGCCGGACGGCACGCCGCGCAAGCTGATGAGCGCCGACAAGCTGCGCGCCACCGGCTGGGCGCCGAAGATCGACCTGCGCGAYGGCATCACCGCCGTCTACCTGTGGTTTCTGGCCAACAAGGCCTGAACATTTTTTCACGCGGCCCATCACGTTGGGCCGCGGCGACTTGAAACATGGGATGATTGAATGGCTGACAGCCGCCATCAGCTCGCCTTTCTCGACGGCCTGCGCGGCTTTGCCTCGCTCTGGGTGCTGGTCGGCCATACCATGTTCCTGACCGGCTACATGATCGACGTCTTCGACCAGCCGGACATGGCAGTGGAACTGTTCATCATCATCTCCGGCTTCCTAATGGCCTTCCACTATCAGCTGCGCGAGGCGCGAGAGCCGTGGACGGAGCCATCGACCTGGATGATCTTCTGGGTCCGGCGTTTCTTCCGCATCGCGCCGCTCTACTATGTCGCGCTGGCGGTCTCTCTCTATTTCGGCCCGGAACTCTGGCAGCAGCGGCTGAATTCTGCCGCCGTCATGCCCGGTTCGATGGCCGAGACCCTGACCTATGCCGGCCGCTATCTCGACCAGTCGCTGACCAATATCCTGATGCATGTCAGCTTCGTCTTCGGCATGACCTATACGCATAATTTCAGGACGCCGCTGCCCGACTGGTCGATCGGGCTGGAAATGCAGTTCTACGCCGTCTTCCCCTTCCTGATGCTGCTGATCATGCGGATCGGCTGGAAGATCGCCATACCGCTGCTGGTCGGCTTCGCCTGGATTCTCGGCGCCTGGCTC
Organism: Rhizobium sp. P2_G2; assembly: GCF_056403555.1. Classification (NCBI taxonomy): domain Bacteria; kingdom Pseudomonadati; phylum Pseudomonadota; class Alphaproteobacteria; order Hyphomicrobiales; family Rhizobiaceae; genus Rhizobium; species Rhizobium sp. P2_G2. The sequence goes on along the minus strand of NZ_JBFUFF010000062.1, from coordinate 5,963 downwards.
GAACGCAACGGCTTCGTCGTCGGCGCCTATTCCATCCTGGCGATGAAATTCCATCTCTTCGCCGCCGGGATGCTAATCGCCATGTCGATCCGCGGCGAAGGCCATGCCAAATGGCTCTACCTGCTGGCCGCCTGCGCGGTGATCTTCGTGCCGCTCGGCGGCGGCCGCGATGGGCTGCACCGGGCAATCAAGATCGGCATCGTCCTCGGCTTCTTCGCGCTGATCTACAGGGACAGGCTGCCGGTATTGCTGCGCCGTACGGTTGGCCCTTTGGACTTCATCTTTTCCAACCCGCTCAGCCGCTGGATCGGCGATCTCTCCTATGGCGTCTACCTGATCCATCTGATCGTCATGCTGCCGGTCACCGGATGGCTGGCAACCACCTTCCCCGCGCTCCAGCCCTTCCCCCGCTTCTGGGCAGCGCTGGCCCTGACGATCCCGATCACCTACGGCCTGGCTTTCCTCGCCTATCGTTTCATCGAGCTGCCAGGCATTGCCTGGGGCCGGCGGGCGGCCAACAGGCTCCAACGCAAGCCGGTGGCAGGACCGGTTTCGGCATAGGGATTCGATCGGATAGGAGGGAGCTTGCGGCGCCCCTCCTCCCACGGGAAATGAGACGTGAACGCTCCCGACCTGCGTTGGCAACACCCTCTTGCTAAACGCAGCACAGCTCTTTAACTACGAGTTGTTCCACGGAGATATTTCCAATGCGCCTTTACCCTGTTCTCGCAACGATCCTGGCTGCCTATGCATTTCCCGCACTGTCTGCGACAGTGGACGGCAAGCTGGTGTCGCTCGATGCCAATGCGCGCATTCTGACATTGGAGAGCGGCGCCGAATTGAACCTTGGGGAATATGTCGCGCTGGACGGGCTTGAGCCGGGTCAGGTGGTCAGGGTGACATATGCCGACGGGACGACGGACGCGACAGAAGTTGATGTGCTTGAGCAACTGCCTGTCGACCCGACCGCAAGCGATACGACAACAAGCGATACGACGACCGACACCAGCAGTGTGCCCGTGGATGATGGCACCACATCGTCCGACAGCAACACTGACCAGACGAGTGTACAAACCGACAGCAACCCTGTCGATCAAACAACGTCGGACGTCCAAAGCACGCAGGCACAGTAAAGTTCAGGCGCTCGGCTGCATTGGAAGCTGGGCTATATCTGTGCGACAATTTGTCGCACGTATGGCGTGCGCCTGATTGACATGACTCATCTGAGTTATGCGAGAGAATCCATTGATAGTTATTTGCTAAAATACAACTTTTTTTGATCTGTCATCTACTTTTTATTGATCTCACGAAAAACCTCATGTTAATCGTGTCCCCGATCCGGCAAAAAGGGCTTGGATCGAGGGGATATTATGAAGATTTCGTTAGAACTTCGCTTTTGCGTTGTGTTGTTGTTTGCGCTAATTTTTCCGGCCATTGGCAATGCATCCGGCACTGCGGAAAATGTTCCATCCAAGCAGAGCGAGACAGCGCCAAGCCTAAAAACTCCAAACATAGGCGGCGCGGGCACCCTCGATTATGGCTATGACATCGACATGCCGACGTTTCATGGCCTCGAGCCAAAACTGTCGCTGAGCTACTCATCCACGCGCAAATCGAAGATCGGCGGGCTCTACCAGGGTTGGCTCGGCTATGCCTGGGGTGTCAGCGGCTTCGATGTCATCGAGCGGGCGCGTCACAAGGGCACGATCCCGGCATTCGATGGCGCCACCGCCGATCAAGACGGCACCGATGTCTTCCTGCTGAATGGCGAGGAACTGCTGAAGTGCTCGGACGCCCAGAATGTCAGTGCCTCCTGCAAATCGCAGACGGGCTCCGACATTTACACCAGCCAGACGGAAAATTACCTGCAGATCTCGCGCGACCGGACGAACAACGCCTGGTCGGTCACCAGCCGCGACGGCACCAAAATGGTGTTTCGGCCCGCGAACAATTTCTTATCCGGCACGGCTAATAATGACGCGTTGGCCAAGTATGCCAAGTGGTTGGTGTACAAAATCACCGACACAAACGGCAATCAGATCACCTACGACTATAGCTGCCCCGGTTCCAATTTGCCGGTCTGCTATCCCAAAACCATCACCTACAACGATGCCATAGTCAGCTTCTATTACGAGGACAGACCGGACGATATCGCTGTCGCCACCGGCCAAAATCTGGCGATTCTCGCCCGTCGCATGGCGGCCATCAAGGTCCAGGAAGCCGGCCTCACTGTCGAGACTTACAAGCTCAACTATGGCACCCAGCCCGGCGACGGCTCATCCCGGCTTCTCAACATCAAGCGCTACGGCAAGAAATCCGACGTCGCTGTGGATTCGCAGACCGGCGCGGTGTCGATCACAAATAGCGGCGGGCTTGGTTCCAAGGACACCATCTTCGACTACGCCGACTACGATGGGTTCGGTGCTGCTGCCGACATTGCCAGTCTGAAGGGCGCCGGTCCTCTGGCGACTGTCGACGTTAATTCGGATGGCATAAGCGAACTGCTGCAAATGCAATCGGGCTATACGGCTCAGTTCAACCAGGAATTTGCGCCAGCCCCTTGCACCTATAACCTCTACAATCAAAATGCGGGCACGACGAATACATTCTCTCGCTTGCAGCTTGGCAATATAGATTGCGCACTGCAGAATTGGTACCATTATTGCCTGCAGCATCTGCCGATCCCGTCTTACAATATCGGTCATTTCGGTCAGAGCTATAAAGACACCTATGCAATGTTCCGAAACCGGCTGGGCGTTGTTGGTCCGGATGGAACTGTCACAAACGATCCGGTCGTCACCGCAGACGCCTACTTCACCAAGAGCGGAGACACTTTCTCAGCGCAGATTTGGCAGTCTTGCAGGAGCGTGAGTGACACGCGCCTGGCAGCGTTCTGCGCCAAACCGGCTCCCTATACCCAGGTCGTCGATTATGACGGCAACGGCACCGACAACCTTGATTCGACCGAGCATAACAACTTGCAAGGCGGTCAAGGCACCGCCAACCTGTTCGACAATGGCAGGCAGCAGCTGTTGTTTGTCCGCGACGACAACCTCAAAATCAAGTCGTCGAGCGATCAGACCACGCTCGAACAGGTGCAGTCGCAATTTCCCTGTGTCGGCAAGTGCGAATACGGCGATGTCAACGGCGACGGGCTCGATGACATCGTCATGCTCGAGGTGTTGAACAACGACAGCATCCAGACCCAGTGCCAGTGCGCATTCTACGTCTATGTTTCCGTTTATCTCAATGTGGGAACCTCGAGCGGCAGCCGGTTCACCAATGTCATCTATCGCAAGCTGCTGCAGCAGGGCAGCGATACGCCCTACGTCACTTTGGGCTCGCTGCAATTGCGGGATCTGGACGGCGACGGCAAGGCGGAGGTCATTGTCGAAGATGCCAGACTGACCCAGCCCGGTACCGCGACCGATCCGGCGCGAGACATCGCCTATTCCAACACCGATCGCAATTTCACCTTCTTCCGCTTTTCACTGGATTCGGGCACGTACAACCTGACCCAAACCGCCTCGGTGACCGGCACGACGGCGGTTTTGGGTGATTTCGACGGCGATGGCTTGGTGGATGTCGTCTTCCGGCCGCAACTGTCGACCGTCGGCCAGTCGCTCGACACCGCCGCTGCCAACACGTCCTACAGGCTTACTCGATCCAAGACCAAGTCGGCTCTGTCGTCCGCCCTTCCCAATCTGCTGACCCGTGTGACCACGGAGATGGGCGCCACCTCGACCTTCGACTATGCCGCTTCGACCGCCTATCAAAACACCTTCCTGCCATTTGCCGTGGCGACCGTGTCGAAGGTGACCACGGATGACGGGATCGGCAACACCGCGGTGACCCAGTACAGCTATGCGGGCGGCCTGTTTGTTCCGGCCGACCGAAAGTTCCGCGGCTTCCGCACCGCGACCAAGACGCTGCCGATGGCAAACGGCGAGACTGGCAATCCAACCATCGTCACGACCTATCGCCAGGATACGGCCAGCTTCGGCCAGCCCGACGAGATCGATTACAAGGATGGCGCAGGYACGCTGAAGAAGGTCGAAAACAATACCTGGAGCGTCAACGCAGCCGCCCCGCCCTATCGGGCGCAATTGCTCGCGACGCTGACCACATTGAACGAAGGCAGCGTCACCCGCTACCTCAAGATCGCCCGCGACTGGGACGATTACGGCAACATCACCGAGGAGCGGCATTTCGGCCTGGCCCACTCGGACGGTACCGACTTTCCCGGTGACGAATATACGACGGATTGGAGTTTCAACAAAAACACCACGGCCTATATCGTCTCGCGGCCCTATGTCGAAACGACCTATGACGGATTGGGCAATGGCGGGACGATCATCGCCAAGAAGGCCATGTGGTATACCGGCGTTCCGATCAGCGGCAATGCCAATGATGTCCTGCCGACGGGCACTAACCTTCTGCAGACGAAGGTCTTCCGTGACGCCAGCACCTTCAGCTTCACGACCTTCGACTATGACAGCACCGGCAACATGACCCGGCAGACGGTGCTCGCTTCGGACAACACCAGCACCGCCAAGCTGGCGGAGACGCTCTGGACCTATGGCGATAGCCAAAAGGTCCTGCCGACCAAGGTGCAGAAGTGGGTGTCGGGCACGACCTATCTGACATCGAATTTTGTCAATGACCCCGTCTGCCGGGTGCCGGCAACGGAGACCGATCCCAACAACATCTCCGTCACCCATACCACCGATGACTATTGCCGTGAAACCTCGGTGCAGAACACGACCACCGGCGCCTATGTTAACACCTATTATCAGAACGAGGGCAGCTTCAGCGCGCTGCGCAGTCAGGCCGATCTGACACAAATGCCACTGGTCGTGACGACCGCACCGTTGCCCGATGGCACGTATACCAAGACGATCAACTATATCGACGGTTTCGGCCGGACATATCTAGCGAAAGTGAATGGCGATACTACCTCACCGGATTCTTACGCCAAGACGCTGTTCGATGGCCGCGGCAATGTGTGGAAGCAGTCGCTGTTGTCTTCAAGCAACGGCAGTTATCATTGGACGGTCAACAGCTACGATTGGGCGAACCGTGTCGTGCAAACGGTCATGCCGGACGGTACGACGAAGGCGTGGTCCTATGCGCTGGCCGGCACCAGTGACCCCGGCAGTTCCAACGTGCTTCTAGCACAAGCGACTCTGACGGAAGACGTTGCCGGAAGCCGGAAGCGCCTCACGCAAACCACCACCACATCGGATGGCGATGTGGCGCTGGTGCAGACAAAGCTGAGCACCGATGCCAGCTATAACAAGGTCTATTCGGCGAGCTACGACGATCTGAAGCACCTCATGGAGGTGCGTGACCCAGGCTCTGCGATCTGGTCCTACGCCTATGACCAGGCAGGCAACCGGACTGACGCTAACGACCCGGACATGGGGCACTGGACATATACTTACGACGCCGCCAATCAGCTGATAACCCAAACCGATGCCCGCCAGATCGTCACCACAATCAAATATGACGGACTGGGTCGGGTGACGATGAAGTTCACCGGCAGCAGCCCGAGGACCTATATCGCGATCAACACGTATGACTGCCTAGAGGTGCCGCAAAACACCAACACCGACTGCATGGGGCAGCTGACCCTAGCGACCAACGGACCCGACAGCACCRCCGCGAACTATGCCGAGCAACGCTTTTTCTACAATGACAATGGGCAGCTGCGCGTAAGCGCCGTCTCCGCCCCATTGGATTGGCTATATTTTGAGGCTTGCTGCGTGTGCGAGAAGGTTTCCAGGACTAACTGGAGATTTGCATGGCAGAAGATGGATTTGTGGGTCGCTACGAAGTTGTCGAGCCGCGCCGGGGAAATCGGCGTTGGCCGGATGACGTTAAGGCTCGGATTGTAGCGGAAAGCTTTCAGCCCGGTGTTCGTGTTGTTGATGTTGCGCGTCGTCATGACGTTATAGCAAACC